>DATBBO010000683.1:0-6039 GCA_036270995.1 Dongiaceae bacterium
GGAGGGCGGATTGGCGCCGTTCCATCGGGCGACACGGCCAGGCTGAGGCCGGCCGCTGAAACGTGCCGGTAGACCAGGTCGAGCAGCTCGTTCTGCGCCGCGGTGGAGGAAGAGAGATCGGCGATGAAGAAGGTCACTCCATAGACGATGACATCGGCGTAGATGGACTTGACGGTGATCCAGGGCTTGGGCATCGAAAGGATCTGCCGCGCGTTCAGTATGGCATGCTCGATGATCGGGATGCCGGCCGCCGGCGGCGCGTCAGCCGTGAGCGCGACGCTCACCGCCATTCCATGGATATCCGATGGCGCGCTCAGATTCACGATCTTGGCTTTGACGATCATGCTGTTGGGCATGATCGCCAGATCCTGCTCGGTGGTCAGGAGATGGGTGGCGTGCCAGTTCATCTCGATGACCCGGCCCTGCGCGCCCCCTTCGAATCTGACCCAGTCACCGGGGCGATAAGGCCGGCTGAAGCTCAGCACCAGGCCGGAGAAGACGTCGCCCAGAGAGCTCTGAAGCGCGAGGCCGAGGATGATGGCGATCGCACCGGAGGTGGCGAGCAGGCCCCGGATCGGAAGGTTGAAGACATAGGCGATGATGGCGAAGAAGGCAGCGAGATAGATGACCCCGGCAATGATGTCCTGGAGGAGCTTCGCTTCCCGCGGCCGGCGCTCGAAGATAAGGATGGTGCGCAGGAAACCGACCAGCAGCCAGGCCGCCCAAAGCCACCAGGCGATCTTCAGCCCGGCGCCGAGCACGTCCTGAAAGGCCGTCGGTGCCGGGCGCAGCGCCTCATAGGGCACGACATCGCCACGCAAGAGGACCAGCGTCAGCAGGGTGAAGAAGAACAGGCGGGTGAGCGCCCGCCCGATCGGATGCCCCTTGAACAGGAAGCGGGCCGAGACGGTGCCCAGGACAAGGAGAAACACGGCGACGACGAGGGGATCTCCGATCGTCGCGTTTATCGCCGTCTTCAGATCCGGCATCTCCGTCCTTCAGGCGCGGGAGGCCGCCTTGCTCCCGCTCGCTTCTCTCGCCGCTCTCCGCCTATTCGAGCTCGAAATGCTTGCGCAGCGATTTCGTCGTCAGATCGGAGACGTAGTAGACCCCGTCCAGCAGATGGCTGTGATCGTTGTCCCACACCTCCGCGTCGTAGTCCCATTGCATGAAGGAGGCGATGCGGTTGTCGTCGCCGACCAGGCGGCGCAGCTTGCGGGTGATGGCGCCCTCCCAGGGCGTCAGCGCGTGCCAGTCCTTGTCCTTCGTCACCGCCAGGAGCTGGGTCATGCTGGCACGCCCGTTATTGCTTGCCAGCACCCCCAGACGGTCGCGGGTAACGGCGTCGGCACCCTTCATCAGCTTGCGCAGCAACGGCAGGCTGACATCGTGGGGCTGGCGCCAGCGGAAGTTGCGCCGTGCCGTGGCGGCCGGCGTCGCCCCGGGCGCTTCCCCGCCCAGAAGACGCAGGAGCTCCCCCCGCGCGGCCGTGGACAATCGGACGAAGTCGGACGAGTCGAGAACGAGCTGCATCTGAACCTCCCAGGACCGGGAGGCAATTATGTGCTCCGATCCGCGGCCCTGGCAATGCTGTCCCCCGCGGGGCGCTCAATTCTCCGATTCGTAGCGCTGGAGGATCTCCTCCACCGGGCCCATGGCGATGAGCTGGCCCTGACGCAGGAGCGCCGCCTTGTTGCACAGCTGACGCAGCGTCTCCGAGGCATGGGAGGCCACGACGAGAATGTTGGCCGAGGCCATCATCTTCTGGAGCCGGGCCGTCGCCTTCTCGGCGAAGGCCTTGTCGCCCGCCCCGATCATCTCGTCCATGATCAGAATCTCGGGGTTGATGCTGGTGGAGATGGCGAAGGCGAGGCGTACGAGCATGCCGGCGGAATAAGTGCGCAGCGGCAGGTTCAGATATTCGCCGAGCTCGGTGAAGTTCTCGATATCCTCGACCCGCTCCATGGACTGGCGCCGCGTCAGACCCAGCATCAGGCCGCGAATCACGATGTTCTCGTAGCCCGTCCCCTCCATATCCATGCCCATGGTGATGTTGGTGAGGGAGGCCACCCGGCCATTGACCTGGATCGACCCTACCGCGGGCTCGTAGATTCCCGTCATCACCCGGAGCAGCGTGGTCTTGCCGGCGCCGTTGCGCCCGACCAGCCCCAGCCGGTCGCCGTTCCTGACCGACATGGTGATGCCGCGAAGCGCGTGGACCAGCACCCGGTGATGGCCCGCCGGCCCGACGCGCTGTGGCCCCAGCGGTCCCAAGCCCAGCACCCGATGTTTTAGCGAGCGGGTGCGCGCGTCATAGATCGGAAAGTCGATATCAACGTTGTTGAGTTCGATGCTGGTCATCTAAAGCCAATAGGTCACGCGGCCGCGGAAGCGGGCAAACATGGTGAGCGCAAGCCCCCAGCCAAGGATCGTGACCAGGATCACGATGCTCCAGCTGATCAGGGTCGGGGACTGCCCGAACAGAGGATCGCGCACGATGGAAAGGAAGCAGGCGAAGGGATTGAGGGCCAGCAACGCCGCCAACCGCCCATGTATGGCGCTGGGCAGCCAGATCACCGGCGTCAGGAAGAAGGCGACCTGAACCACGCTGCCGACGATGGGCGGCAAATCGCGGAAGCGGGCGCTTGCCATGCCGAACAGCAATCCGATCCAGAGGCCGTTGAAGGCGAAGATGGCGATCCCCACCAGCGACAGCAGGACACCGAGGACCGGCGGCGGCGAATAGATCGCCAGCACGATCACCAGGATCACGACGTCATGGGCGAAGGTGATCAGGCCGCGCAGAACGACCCGGGCCGGAAAGATGGTCTTCGGCAGCGCCACTTGCTTCAGGAAGCTCTCGGCGGCGATGAAGGAGAGGCATCCGTCGTTGATGATGGTGCTGAACAAGGCCCAGACCGTGAGACCCACGGCGAGATGCGGCAGATAGACCTGGAGGTCGAGGTGGAACAGCTCGCCATAAACGAGCCCCAGGGAGCCGATCTGCACCGCCACGCTGACCGTGAGCCACAGAGGTCCCAGCATGGAGCGGCGATAGCGTTGCCGGACATCCTGCCAAGCCAGAAGGACGACCAGGCGCCAATGCCGGACGGCGTCGACCAGATCATGCCTGGCCAGCCCGATATTGCCCGGCCGGGCGGGGATCAGTGCTGCTTCGGACAATCGCGCCTCGCGGGCTGCCTCGGAGAAACCGGGGCGCTGCATATCATGCGACCGTAACGACGGCAATTGCCCGCGGCCGCGTCAAAGTGGCTTGACCGCGCCCGCAAAACGAGCCCATCAACGGCACATGTACACCCTGGCGCATCTCTCCGATGTCCATCTCGGCGGCCTTGGCATTCCGCAGCCGGGGGCTCTCTTCTCGAAGCGCATTCTCGGCCTGCTGTCCTGGCATCTGCGCCGCAGGGCCGTGCATCGCGGCGCGGTGCTGGCGGCACTCGTGGCAGATCTGCACCAGAGCCATCCCGACCACACGGCCGTCACCGGCGATCTGGTCAATATCTCACTGCCGGAGGAGTTCCGGCGCGCCGCCACCTGGCTCGCAACTCTGGGCAAGCCGGCCGATGTGAGCGTGATTCCCGGCAACCATGATGCCTATGTGGCAGTTCCCTGGGACCGGTCGCTGGCACTCTGGGATTCCTACATGTCCGGCGACAGCGCCGAGCCGGCCGCGGATTCCGGCGAGCATTTCCCCTACCTCCGGCGGCGGGGGCCGCTGGCCCTGATCGGGCTTTCGACGGCGGTCCCCATGCCGCCCCATATGGCGGCCGGGCGCCTCGGCGCCGCGCAGCTTCAGCGACTCGAAGCCTTGCTGGGGGCGACGAAGGCCGCGGGGGTCTGCCGCACGGTCCTGATCCATCACCCGCCGACCTCATCCGCGGCCTACCGCCACAAGCAGCTTCTGGACGGCGAGGCTTTCTCGGAGGTCCTGGCGCGGCAGGGGGCGGAATTGGTCCTGCATGGCCATACCCACATGTCCGGCCTCTCCTATCTCAAGACGCCCGAGGGCCGTGTCCCCGTCGTCGGCGTTCCCTCGGCCTCGGCCCGGCCCACCCGCAGCCGCGATCATTCGCGCTATCACCTCTACCGGATCGCGCCGACAGCCGAAGGCTGGCGGATCGAGGTCGAGGTTCGCGGTCTCGCTCCGAGCCTGGATCGGTTTCAGGGCGAGGCGGGATTCAGCCTGAGCATAACGGCATAGACCAGGCCCCCCTCGCCGGACCCGGGCCCCCGCGCTATATTCTGGCAGCATGCTGCCCGGCTTCCTCGCCTGCCTACCGCCGCATCTGCATCCCGTCAGCGCGCAGATCCTGCAGCTGTTTCTCAGCGGCGACCTGCCGCTGGTCGAGTTCCGGCGCATGTTCTCGCTGCCCAATTCGGACTATCTGCCCGTCACCGACTGCATTCTGAAGGCGCTCCATATCGAGATCCCGCCCGTGGAGCTCTAGGCAGGGCGCTATCCCGGCAGATCCACCGCCAGCCCGTCATAGGCCGGTTCCACGCCCGGCGGGCAGCGCCGGGCGATCTCGTCGTAGTCGACCATGTGGTTCATATGGGTCAGCAAGGTGCGCTTGGGCCTGACGCGCTGGACCCATTCCATGACCAGGTCGAAATGGGCATGGGTCGGATGAGGCTCGAAGCGCAGGCAATCGACGATCCAGAGATCGAGGCCCTCGAGCAGGGTAAACGCCGCCTCGTCCAGGGCGACCACATCGGTGGAATAGGCCATCGCGCCGAGGCGGTAGCCCATGCTGAAGCTGCCCATTCCATGCTGCTGGCGAAAGGGCGTGATGGGAAGTCCATGGATCGCGAAGGGCCCGGTCACCTGCCGCGCCTGCAGGAAGGGCCGGTAGAGAACGCCCGAGCCCTTCTCGTTCTGGCGGAAGATGTAGTCGAATCGCTGCGCCAGCACGGCCATCGTCTCCGGCGGCGCCCAGGCCTCGATCGGCTCGTCCTGGCGGCCGGTCTTGAGGAAGCGCAGATCGTCAATGCCATGGCTGTGATCGGCATGGTCATGCGTGAACAGCACCGCATCGAGCCGCTTGATGTCCGCATCCAGAAGCTGGGCGCGCAGATCGGGCGAGGCGTCGATCAGCACGCTGGCGCCACCCGGCTGCTCCACATGGACCGAGACCCGCCGGCGCCGGTTGCGTGGGTTGGCGGGGTTGCAGGCACCCCAGATATTGCCGACAAGCGGCACGCCACCCGACCCGCCGCAGCCCAGCACTGTCACCCTCATCCCGTCACCGTCCTGGCAAAAAGGCGATGGAAATTCGCCGTGGTCTGTCGGGCGAACTCGCCAGGCTCCACGCCGCGCAGCTCGGCGACTTGCGCGGCGGTATGGACGACGAAGGCCGGCTCGTTGCGCTTGCCGCGATATGGGGTGGGCGCCAGATAGGGCGAATCCGTCTCCACCAGCAGGCGGTCCGCCGGGATGTCGCGCGCAATCGCGCGCAGCCTTTCGGCCTTGCGGAAGGTGACGATACCCGAAAGCGAGATGTAGAAGCCCAGCGCCAGCGCGCCCTCGGCCAGAAGCGCGGTCGAGCTGAAGCAATGGATCACGCCGCTGAGCCCGCCTTTGGAAGTGCCCTCCTCCAGCAGCGCCACCGTCTCCGCATCTGCATCGCGGCTATGGACGATGAGCGGCAGCCCGGAAAGCCGCGCCGCCTCGATATGGCGGCGGAAGACCTCCTTTTGCCGCTCCCGCGGGCTGTGATCGTAATAGAAGTCCAGCCCGGCCTCGCCGATGCCCACCACCTTGGGATGGCGCGCCAGCTCCACCAGCCGTGCCGCGGTCACGTCCGGCTCGCTCTCGGCCTCGTGGGGATGGACACCCACCGAGCACCAGACATTCTCGAAGCGCCCGGCGATCGCCAACACCCGGTCGAATTCCGTCAGCCGCGTGCAGATGGTGACGAGGCTTTCCACCCCCGCCCGCTTCGCGCGTGCGACCACCGCGTCGAGCTCGCTGGCGAACTCGTCGAAATCGAGGTGGCAATGGCTGTCGACCAGCATATG
>DATBBO010000684.1:0-6217 GCA_036270995.1 Dongiaceae bacterium
TTCCCTCCCACGTCATGGTCCCCGGGGCTTGACCAGGGGGGAAGGCCGACCATCCACGAGTTTGCCTGTCGCATCTCCTGCATTGGCCCTATACGCGATAGCTTGTCCAATCCGACTCTCTGTGGCAGCAGAAGACTCACGCAGGGAGGTTGGGTCTATATCATGACCAACCGGCTCCACGGCACGCTCTACATCGGCGTGACGAACGACCTGCCGCGTCGCGCGTGGCAGCATCGGGAGGGACTGATCGAGGGTTTCACGAAGCGCTACGGTCTGACCCGCTTCGTCCTCTTCGAGCGCCACGAGGAGATTCAAACGGCAATCCGGCGGGAGAAGAACCTGAAACGGTGGCCTCGGGCCTGGAAGGTTCGACTGATCGTCGCAACCAATCCGGACTGGGACGATCTATATGATCGACTGACATAGTCGAGCGTCTTTCCTTCGACCGCGCTTGTGGCAAGCAAACTCGTGGATGGTCGGCCTTCCCCCCGGGTCAAGCCCGGGGGGACCATGACGGGGAAGGGATCAGCTCGCCGTGGCAGGAAGTGCGGTCCGCCGGTCGAGCGAGCGGGGTCAGAGAGGCGTCGGGTCCTTGAAGCGGCGGAGCACATTGTCGGTGATGCGGCTGACATTGTTGTCCCAGCCGCCCCGATTATCCGAACCCTTATGCCAGAGGCTGCCGGCCCAGGCGATGGAGCCGGTGGAGAAGACGCCGCCGCCGTTGGGGGTCTCGAAGAAGGCGAGGTCGCCGCGGACCTTGGGGTTCTGCGGCCCGTCGACATTGGGGAAGGTCGAGGTCACCTCCTCCGGCACCAGGATATAGGCCTGGCCATGGCCCTCCGAAGCGGCGAGGACCAGGGTGTGGGGCGGGGAGCCCAGGGCGCGGTCGACGATGTCGAGCTCGAGCCCCGCGGCACCGCCGCCCACCAGGCCGAAATCGCCGATCCTCTCCTCAGGCCCGATGCCTTCGAAGATGAAGGCGGCGCGGGGATCGAAACTGCCGGGCTTGCGGACATAATAGGAGGAGACGTCGAAGCCCTGGGCCACGAAGCCGACTCCGGCCAGCGCCTGGGGCGGGCGGCCGTTGCGGCGCCAGAGCCCGCCATATTCGCCGGTGAAGGACATGTAGTATTCGCCGGGCTCGCCCGACCAGTCGCGCACGCCGTCCTCGACGCGGCGCAACTCGATGACGCCCGGCAGCTCGCGATGGAAGGCGATGCGCCAGTAGAAGCCGTTGGCGCCGAGATACATGAGCCGCCCGCCGCGATCGAGATAGGCCTGGACGGCGTCGGACATCGCCTTCGAATAATATTCCGGATGAGTCCCGGTGATGACGACGCGGTAGCGCTGGAGCAGCGCCAGGCCCTCGTCATGCAGATCCTCGTCGGTGGCCACGTCGAAGCGATGGCCCATGCCCTCGAGCCAGGCGCTGATATGGAGATCGGCATTGAATTGCCAGGGCCCGCTGCCGGCGGGCCCGATCCAGCTCGAGGTGTGGCCGGGCCGCATGTTGAGGATGGGGCGCAGGCGCGAGGAGATCGAGACGCCGCTGCCGTCGCTGTGCACCTCGTAGAAGGAATATCCGTATTCGCGATGGGCGTTGAGGAAGAGATCCTCGCGCCCCATGGCCGGCAGATGGGCACTTGCGACCTCGGCGAGATCGCTGTCATAGCCGAGGCGCTCATTGGCATAGGCCATGTAGCTCGCCGTCGGGATCAGGAAGAGCGTATCCGCCGTGGCGGTGCCGCGCGGGGGCAGGATGAAGAAGGGAATGCGCTCGACCTCATCGCCGTCCTGCAGCCGGGCGGCATAGAGGCCGCTGCGCAGATGACGCGGCACCTCGAAGACGACGTCGGTCTGCCAGCCGGCATCGTAGAGATCGTCGTCGTGGAAATGGATGGCGCCGTATTGCTCCGGCGCGCGGCGCCAGTCGAGCTCGCTCGCATCCCAGTTCCAGCCCTTCATGGCGCGGGTGGGCAGGTTGACCAGCCTGCCGTCGAGGCGGTTCGGCGAGCGGTCGCGGATGCGATCGCTTCCCATCTCGAGGCTGAAATCCCAGGCACCGACGAGATCGGTGCCATAGGCCGCCGCCGCGGGCTGAGAAATCGTCTGGCGCAGCAGGCCCGCCGGTAGAGCGCGGCAATAGAGGCGGGGGCTGTCGATCTTGCCGTTGTAGTGGCCACGGGCCCAGCCGGCCGCATCGAGCGCGGCGGCGAAGGCGAGGGGGGAGGCCGCCTCGCCAATGCCGGATTCGGCGATGAGCTCGCGCTGGGCCTGGCTCTCGTCGCGGGCATAGGCCTTCTGCGGCTCCTGCATCAGGAGCACGCGGCGGCGGGCGGGATCGAAGGCGGCGGCGAGGAAGTACCACTCCCGGGCCAGCAGCGGCCGGCCGGTCGAGAGCTCGGCATGGCCGCCGGCGCCATCCTCCAGGATCAAGGCGAGGCTGCCGGCCGCATCCAAGGCGAGCGCGAAGCCGCCGGCCTTCGAGCGGCGGTCGATCAGGATCTGGAGGCCGCGGCCCGGCGTCGTCGGCCAGACCATGGCGGAAACGGAAACGCCCGGCCCTTGCCCCAGCCCGTGAAGCGCCGGGGAATCCGCAACGACGGCATAGGAGCCGGCGGCGATCTCCTGGTGGCGGCCAGGGTAGTTCCCGGCGATGCCGCTCGGCACCACCTCCTCGCGGAAGCCGGGGCCGGCCGGGCTCAGATCGCCGCTGATGAGGCGCACGATCTCCAGGTGGTAGTGGGCATGGCCCTCGCAGCTCGCCTTGAAGGCGATCTTCTCGCCGGGCGCGACGGAGAACCGGTCGGCATAGCCGAGGATCGTGCGGCTCATCGGGAGGCTCATGGGCGGGGTCCGGCTCCTATTCCATATCCAGGGCTTCGCCGTTCAGCTCCTGCCAGCGGCGCTTGAAGATGTCCCACTCGGCTTCCTCGGGGCTCCGGTAGCGCACCCCCTCGACCATTTCGAGCCGGCCGCTGCGGGCGGGCCCCAGCCGGGCGAGGCCCCATTGCCGGTGCGCCACCAGGGTGACGAGGATGTAGCGGCCGGGCAGAGGCTGGGCCCGCATCAGGTTCAGGACCTGCTGGAGATCGCCGCTATGGGGGCCGAAGGGCCGGGCCTTGAACTCGGCCGCGAGCTCGCGGCGGTGAGGATCGATCTGGAACATGGCTTCCCCCGAGGCTTCCCCCGATTCGCGGGCATGATGGACAGAAAGAGGCTCGATCCGACCCCCGCGGCGGCGATTATGTCTGCGGCGGAGAGAGACTTGCAACTCGGAGAGACTTGAAAGTCAGGCTGGGGCTCGACAGACTGCGCGCCGCCCGTCGCGGGGAAGCGCGGGCATGCAGGCCAAGCAAAGGAATGAAGTTGATGACGCTAGGTGCAAGAGATTACGGCATGTCGGCAGGGGCTTCGGGTTGGCGGTTCGCCCTGGGGCGGAGCCTGATGGCGGCGGCGGTCATGCTGATGGCGATCGCCACGGCGCGGGCGGATACGCCCCTGCCGCAGGACCAGCTGTTCAAATCCTGGACCCTCATCTGCCGCAAGGCGCCCGTGGTGCAGGAGGAAGGGACGACGCCGCCGCCCTATTGCCGCATCTACCACCGCGTCCGCGCCCAGGAAGACAACACCAAGGTCCTCTTCATCAGCACCGTCCAATTCCTCGGCAAGGACCGCACGCCGATGATGAGGCTGACCCTGCCGGCTCTGGCAAATCTGCAGCGGGGGGTGACATTCCAGGTCGATCAGAGTCAGATCTACCGGGCCAATATCCAGGTCTGCACGGCAGAGTCCTGCGTCTCGCAATTCAAGCTCACGGACGACCTGATGAAGCTGTTCCGCAACGGGACCCAGGCGAGCTTCTCCTACGGCCTCAATCCCCAGGGTGACGCCAAGCGCGACGTACCCCTGGCCGGCTTCGGCGCCGCCGTGGATGCGCTGCAGAAGACGGGCTACTGAGCGGCATGGGGCGAGGCAGGATCGCACGACGGCGCAACGCAAGCAGGGCCGCGGCCCTGCTTGCGCCCCTGCTCGCGGGCCTCACATTCGCCGGGGCGGTTTCGGCCCAGACCGCGGGAGCGCCGCCCGTCTTTCCCACCCAGACCTTCAAATCCTGGGCGCTGGATTGCCTGCTCCCCAAGGCCGGCCCCAGTGCCGGCAAGCGGGTCTGCTTCATCCATCACGAGGCGCGGCCGCCGGCCGACCCCAAGCACGTCGCCGCGCGGGCAGTGATCCGCCACACGGGCCCCGACCGCAAGCTCGTCCTGATCGTCGAGCTGCCGCCCAACACGGTCCAGGCCAGCGGCGCCTCGGCCGCCATCGATACCTCGCCGCCGGTGGCCATCCCTCTTGCCGGCTGCATCCAGCAATTCTGCTACGGCGCCCTCGAGCTGACGCCGGCGCTGCAGAACGCCATCAAGGTGGGGCAGCAGATGACCCTGGAATTCACTCCCAAGGACTACGCCAAGCAGAGCGTGGTGGTGCCTCTCGCCGGGGTGACGGCCGCGCTCGCCGCCCTGGAGCAGACAGGCTCCTGACCGCCGGAATCCTGGCCGAAACGGGCCTCCGGGCGCGGGCCACAAAAAAGCGTCGCTTTACTCGACTCCGGAACTGACCGTAATCTGGCGCGACGCTGCGTGCGGCCACGCCCGGGTGGATTCGTGCGCAATGTCCGGCTATCGACGCGCTGCCAGGGGTGACTAGGGGCAAGCGGCGAGGTGCAAGGGGGTAGCGTGACGGCAGTCAAGGGGAAGCGGTCCATCTGGGCCGGGATCATCGTTCTGGCCCGGCCGGGCGTCCTGGTGCTTTTGGGCCTCCTGTCCTTCTCGGCCGGCGCCTTCGCCCAGGCGAATGTCAACCGGTTGCCCGGCGTCATCGACCGGCCCACGCCATCGGTCAACCTGCCGCCGCCGCCCCGGCCGTTGCCGCCTCTGGTGGGGAAGCCCTCACCGGCGACCGTGCCCAACGCCAATGCGCCGATCCCGACGCTGACCCAGATCGTCTTCAGCGGCAATACGGTCATATCGACCGCCCGCCTCGACAAGGTCGCGGCCGGCTATCTCCACCGCAAGCTCACGGTCGGCGATCTGGCGCAGCTCAAATACGACATCACCCGGGTCTATTACGAGGACGGCTATATCCTCGTGCGCGTGGTGACGCCGCCCCAGGACCTCACCAAGGGCGTGCTGAAGATCGACATCTACGAGGCGAAGATCGAGAAGATCGAGAACAACAAGGGTATCGTCGCCCAGTTCATCGTCGACGGCATCACCTCGGAGATCACGCCCGGCTCGGTCTTCAACGAGACCGATGTCGAATCCATGGTGCGCGATCTGGACGATCTGCCGGGGGTGGCGGCGGCCGTCGACCTCAAGCCCGGGGCCCAGATCGGCACCACGGATCTCGATATCGCCCTCAAGCAGGTCAAGGATTTCCAGCAATCGGTCTCGGTCAACAATTACGGCTCGAAGCTGACGGGACAGTGGCTGTTCAACGGCAATTTCCAATACGGAAACCTGCTCGGCCTGGGCGAGCGCTACGTGCTGAACGTCACCGGCTCGAACGACACGCTCTTCACCATCCAGGGCGGCATCCAGACGCCCATCGGTATCCGCAACATCATCCTCGATACCAGCTATCTCTACAGCAACAGCGATATCGGCAATGCCTTCGCCACGCTGGGGCAGAACGGCCAGACCAAGGACTTCAAGGTCGGGCTCAGCAGCGCGCTGCTGAACACGGCGAAGCAGAAGATCTCCGTCCGGGCCGGGTTCGACGCCCGCCACCTCGTCTCGACCATCCTGAACGGCACCACCACCCAGTCGGACGACCAGATCCGGCAGTTCACCATCGACGGCACCTATCTGCTGCGCCTGCAGGACACCACGCTCTTCACCGACCTGCAATACGCCCAGGGCTGCGAATGCCTGGGTGCCAGCCCCCAGGGCGATCCGAACGCCAGCGTCAAGGGCGGCGATCCGGCGGCCAGCATCTTCCGCGGCACGCTCTTCGTCCGGCAGAATCTCTGGACCGACGGCTCGCTCAAAGGGCTGCTGACGGGCCAGTATGCGGGCGACACGCTGCTGGCCTCCGATCTCTTCTCCATCGGCGGCTATGGCAGCGTGCGCGGCTTCCAGCCGGCGCAAAGCACCGGCAACAGCGGCCTGCAGACCTCCATCGAGCTCGACCAGACGGTCTGGCACAATGAGATGTGGAG
>DATBBO010000685.1:0-2895 GCA_036270995.1 Dongiaceae bacterium
GATATAGGAGGAGCGCGTCTGCCAGTCCGGCGGCAGGCGCTGAGTCAGCAGCTCCGTGCCCGACCAGATGGTCCAGATCACGAAGGCACCAAGCACGGCGCCACGGTTGTTGCCGCTACCGCCGGCGATCAGCATGACCCAGGCGAGGAAGGTGGTGAGGATGGGCTCGGTCGCTTCGGGGCCGATGAACTTGAGATAATGGGCCATGAGCCCGCCGGCGAGGCCCATCACCGCCGAGCCCAGGGCGAAGACCTGGGCGCGATAGGCGATGACATCCTTCCCCGCGGCCTCCGCCGCCTCGTCATTCTCGCGGATCGCGCGAAGCGTGCGTCCCCAGGGGGAATGCCAGGCGCGCTCGATAATGAGATAGAGCAGAATGACTGTCGCGGTGACAACAGCGAGGAAGCAGAGCTCGCCCCAGGGCTGGGCCATGCTCTCGAACGGTCGCGGGATGCCAGCGATCCCGCGGCTGCCATTGGTCATCCAGCTCTCGTTCTTCAGCACCAGGCGTAGGATCTCCGCGATGCCGATGGTGGCGATGGCGAGATAGTCGCTCTTGAGGCGGAGGCAGATTCGCGCCACGGCATAGCCCAGCAACGCGGAGAGGAGGACGCCGGCGAGGATTCCCAGCGGCACGGGCAGGCTGTAGCCGCCGAGATGGTCGGGCGATTCCGGCGTCGTCAGGATCGAGGTCGTATAGGCGCCGACGGCGAAGAAACCTGCGATGCCGGCATTGAAGAGTCCGGCGAAGCCCCATTGCAGGTTGAGCCCCAAGGTCAGGATTGCATAGAGCCCGATCATGGTGGCGAGAGAGATGAGATAGAGGATCGTTCCCGTATCCATCAGAACTGCCTCCCGCGCAGCAGGCCAGTGGGCCGCCAGATGAGGAGAGCCACCATGATGGCGAAGGCGATGCCGAGCTTATAGTCGGGAGAGACGAGCGAATCGTCGCCGATCCAGTTGTAGGTGGAGAGCTCCTCGATCAGCCCCAGCACCAGACCGCCGGCCGCCGCCCCCATGGGGCTGCCGATTCCGCCGAGGATGGCGGCGGCGAAGACGGGCAGCAGCATGTCCCAGCCCATATAGGAATCGATCTTGGTGTCCATGCCCAGGAAGATGCCGGCGATCGCGGCCAGCGCCCCGCCGAGGAGCCAAGTGACCAGGATCACCCGCTCCGTCGATATGCCGGTGACCCGGGCGAGATCGGGTTCGTCGCTGACGGCGCGCATGGCCCGGCCGATACGGGTGCGGGTGAGGAGGATGTGCAAGGCCAGCACGAGGGCTGCCGTCACCCCCACCATCCAGATATGCCGCGGCTGGACGCGCAGCTCGTCGAAGAAGACGAGCGGCGGCTCGATGCCCGCCTTGTACTGCATCGGCTCGACGCCCCAGATGAGCTGGATGGCGGAGCGCAGCATCAGCATGACGCCGAAGGAGGCGATGACGCTGATGATGGTAGGCCGGCGGCGGAAGGGCTTGTAGAAGGCGCGGTCGAGCCCGACGGCGACGAGAGCCGTGGCGGCCGCCGCGAACGGAATGGCGGCCAGGACGGGCCAGCCCAGCCACCAGACCACGGTCAGCGCCAGATAGCCACCCAGGGTCATCACATCGCCATGGGCGAAATGGGCGAAACGAAGGATGCCGAAGAGAAGCGACACCCCGATCGCTCCCAGGGCATAGATGCAGCCCGTGACGAGGCCGGGAATCAGATAGAACCCGATGAAGTCGAGCAGCCCGCTCCAGTCGATCATGGGCGCTCACCCGCCCAGGAACGCCTCGGCCACCTCGCGATTGGCGAGGAGGGCGGCGGCGTTGTCGGTGAAGCGGTTGCGGCCGGTGGCGAGCACATAGCCGCGATGGGCGATCGCCAGCGCAGCCCGGGCGTTCTGCTCGACCATCAATATGCCGACGCCGCCGGCGTTGATCGCCAGGATGCGCTCGAAGATCTCGCCGATGACTTTGGGCGAGAGCCCGACGGTGGGCTCGTCCAGCAGCAGCAGCTTCGGCTCGATCATCAGTGCCCGGGCGATGGCGACCATCTGGCGCTGGCCGCCGGAGAGCTCGCCGGCGCGCTGGCGGCGCTTGTCCTTGAGGGTGGGGAAGAGGGCGTAGACCCGCGCCAGGGTCTCGCCGAGATCGCCGCGGCGAAGATAGGCACCCATGGCGAGATTCTCCTCCACGGTCATGGTGCGGAAGACATTGCGCTCCTGGGGCACATAGGCGATGCCGCGGCCGACGAGGCGCTCCGGCGCCTGGCCGGTGATGTCCTCGCCGGCATAGAGGACATTGCCGGATTTGAGCGGGATCAGGCCGATCAGCGCCTTCATGGCGGTCGACTTCCCGGCGCCATTGGGGCCGATGATGACCGCCACCTCATGGGCCTCGAGGCTGAGATCGACGCCCTGGAGGATGTCCATCCCGCCATAGCCGCCGGTAAGACCTGTCGCCTGGAGCAGAGGTGCCGTCATGTGCCGCTCCGCCCGCCGAGATAGGCCTGGATCACCGCCTCGTTGGCGCGGATCTCGGCCATGCTGCCCTGGGTCAAGATTCGGCCCTCGGCCATCACGACCACCGGGTCGCAGTGGCGCGCAATCAGATCCATGTCGTGCTCGATGATGCAGAAGGTGTAGCCCTGCTCGCGATTGAGCCGCTCGATGTAGCCTGAGAGCTCGGCCATCAGGCTGCGATTGACGCCGGCCCCGATCTCATCCAGCAGAACGACCTTGGGATTCGTCATCATGGTTCGGCCGAGCTCGAGCAGCTTCTTCTGACCGCCGGAGAGATTGCCGGCGAGCTCGAAACGCAGTCGCCAAGCTTCAAGCGCCCCAGCACATGCTCCGCGCGCTCGCGCAATTCCCGCTCCTCGGCAGCGACGCGGCCCGGCCGGAAAAGCGC
>DATBBO010000686.1:0-6365 GCA_036270995.1 Dongiaceae bacterium
ATTGTTCATCATGCAGAGGAAATTGCCGTCGGGCGAGAAGCCGATCTCATGGCCGGGGGAGGCGATCTTGTCGAAGACGACCTGCCAATGGTCGTCGTCGATCCGGGTGACGGGATACTGCCCCGGCGCATCCTTGTTGAACTGCAGAAAGGCCGCCGGCTCGAAATTCCTCTCCTTGTCGAGAATGGCGATGCCGCCGCAGAGCCGGACGACGGTGGCAGCCCAGCGGCCGCTCGGATGCCAGATCGTGCCGTCGGCACCCGAAAGCGTGTGCGGCGAGTCGCCGGGAATTTGATTCTCCTCTACCAGGTACTCGCCCATCGGGACCATTTCCCACTCGATCTTCTGGCCTTTGGTTCCCTCGTAGTCGAATTTGCCGGTCGCCGGGTCGGGGTAGATCTTGGAGATCGTAAGCGTGCCGCCCTTCAGCCAGCATTCGGGAAGATTGGGCGAATTGCCGGCCCAGTCGAACTTGAGTGCGACAATCACCCGCGAGGTCGTGCGGTCGAAGCAGGCGGCGATGTCCTTCTGCCCGTCGGTTACGAAATAGGACTGGGCATCGGCAGGATTGATGGTGACGTGGACGCCGAGCCCGAGGCCGGTTGTCTCGGCGACATTTTCCATCACCGCCATCCGTGCACCATCGTAGCGCACGCGATAGATATTGAAGCCTGGGGCCGGCACCTTGATCTTCGTGTCGATGTCGTAGATCAGGCAGTTCTTGCCGCCCTGGGTGCTGTTGACGAATTCGAAGGAGCGATAGGGGTCGGCGCTCGGAAAAGCGCAGAGATGATGGGAGATCGGGTTGTAGTCGCCGTAGTTCCAGTACCAGACCGAGGAGAGCACCCGGTTGGAATGGAGATCGATGGCATAGGTGCCGCCGCCCATCTTCGTCGGCAGCAGAGCAACCCAGCGGCCGAGGCTGCGGTCGCCGATATCGGCGGCCGAGTCCGTCATCTCCCGTCGAATGCCCTGCTTCTGTGCGCCATATCCGGTAGCTGCGCCGGCGCTCTTGCCGTTTGAGCCGGTCATTGCGGAATAGCCCAGCGCGGCGGCCTCGCCGGCGATGGCGGTGCCCGCGACGATCTTCAGCGCGTTGCGGCGGCTGAGGCTGAATTTCTTATTCGGAGGGGGAGGGGCGACGGGCGCGAGCTGGCGCGCCTTCTCCTCGAGATAGACCTGGAGCTCGCGGTGGTCCTGCTCGGTTACTTCGGCTTTTCTTTTGAGATATTTCGCGATTTGCGAATTGGCGGTGAGCGGTTCAGGCGTCAGTTCGATTTCTGGCTGTAGCGACGGTTCATTCTTGACGTCGGTCTTCTTCTCCGGTTCCGACACGGGTTAGTCCCCCATTTGGATGAGCGAATTCAGCAGGCCGCATGCGATCCCCGCGCAACAACGACGTTGCCAGACGCATTGCGTGAAGTCAACATGAGCAGGATTTCGTGCCGGAGCCGAGGGCTTAGTTGTGGCTGTCCCGCCGGTGTTTCTGGCACTTGTGGTCATCGGGGTGCCATGCGAAACGAAGCGCCATGAATGATCCCTTCCTGATCGCGATCATCGCGCTTGGCCTCTCCGTTCTCGCCTCGGCGGTCAAGCTTGTCGATTGGCTTCTCCACAGCGACCCGCGGGCGCTCGCCCGGAGCATGCGCCTTCTCCTCATCGGTCTTGGTCTGCTGTCGGTCCCGCTGCTGATCTTTCTTCTGGTCAGGCAGCAATGGACGTCAGCGGCCGGGCTGGTGGCGGTGATGCTGCTCATTCCCGCCTTGCTCGGTCGCGGTTCGCTGCTGCGCCATCTCGGCCTCTTCCGTGCGGCTCTCGACAACAGCCCGCCCGCCGGCACCCATGCGGGTACCCCGGGCACCGCGGCGCCGGACCCCGATCTTGTCCGCCGGTCGGTCGCCATACTGGAGGCCTATCTTGGCCGTGGCCCGGGGGCTGCCGGCAAGGACGGGCTCGCGCCGGTGGTTGCGGACTGGCATGGGGAGGGCCAGGGCCTGGCGGAGGACGGCGCTAGCGGCTTCGGCAGCGGGCCCATGTCCGTCGGCGAGGCGCTGGAGATCCTGGGTCTGGACCAGGGCGCAGAGGACTGGCAGATCAGCGAGGCACATCGACGCCTGCTGCAGAAGGTCCGCCCCGATCGCGGCGGCTCGGCCTATCTCGCGATCAAGGTCACCCAGGCGCGCGACGTGCTGCTGCACGCCGGCACCGGCCGGCTGCGCCGGTTGACCACCGACCTCCCGCGCAAATCCTCGCGCTAGGCCTCTCCCCGCCCGGCTTTCCCCGCGCCCGAATGGAGCGAAGGTTGCAACCAAACGCGCCGCGGGCCATTGAAGAATCGCGTACAGCCATGGCATGAGGGGTCCGACGACCGACATATCGGGTCCGGCATTGGCTGCCGGGGGCATGTCATGCCAAGCTCGCTCGGCTGTCGCGAGGGCTCGATGCAGGCACGGATTTGGCCGGAGGAGGGGGGTGAGACGGGGGGGCTGATCCGGTCCTTCGACTGGTCAGAAACGAGCCTTGGCCCCATCCATCTCTGGCCTCAGAGCCTGAGAACGACGGTCGACATCCTGTTGCGCTCGCCCGTGCCGATGGTCCTCCTCTGGGGATCGGACGGGATCATGATCTACAACGACGCTTATTCCGTCTTCGCCGCCGGGCGCCATCCGCACCTGCTGGGCTCCAAAGTATTGGAAGGCTGGCCCGAGGTCGCGGATTTCAACCGCCGTGTCATGGCCGAGGGCCTGGCCGGCCGCGCGCTGACCTTCACCGACCAGGAATTGGTGCTTTACCGCGCCGGCGGGCCGGAGAAAGTCGTGATGAATCTCGGCTATAGCCCGGTCATGGGCGAGGACGGGCGTCCCGCGGGGGTTCTCGCGATCGTCGTCGAGACGACCGAGCGCGTCAGGGCGGAGAGGGCGGCGCGGGAGACGGACCAGCTCTTCCGCCGGCTGGTGCAGGGCGTCACCGACTATGCGATCTTCATGCTCGATGCCGATGGGCGCGTCGCGAGCTGGAATCCCGGCGCCGAACGCATCAAGGGCTACCGACCCGAGGAGATCCTGGGACAACCCTATTCGCGCTTCTACAGCGAGGAGGACCGGGTCGCCGGCATTCCGGCTCGCGCCCTTGCCACGGCGGCCGAGACCGGCCGCTATGAGGCCGAGGGCTGGCGCGTTCGCAAGGATGGCAGGCGGTTCTGGGCCAGCGTCGTACTCGACGCCATCCGCGCAGAGGACGGCACGCTGCTGGGCTATGCCAAGGTCACCCGCGATGCGACCGAGCGCCTCAAGTCGCAGCAGGCCCTGGAGGAGGCGCGCGAAGCCCTGTTCCAATCCCAGAAGATGGAGGCGGTCGGCCAGCTGACCGGTGGCGTGGCCCATGACTTCAACAACATGCTGGCGGGAATCATCGGCGCCATGGAGCTGCTGCGGCGCCGGATCCGCTCGGCCCGCTATGCCGAGACCGACAAGTATATCGATGCCGCCGTGGCCTCGGCCAATCGGGCCGCATCGCTGACCGCACGGCTGCTGGCCTTCGGCCGGCGGCAGTCCCTCGACGTCAAGACGGTGGACATCAACCTCACCGTCGGCTCCATGCTGGATCTGCTGCGTCGGACCATCGGCGAGACCATCCGGATCGAAACCCGGCTGCGCCCGGATGCGTGGCCGGCTTTGACCGACGCCAATCAGATGGAGAATGCGCTCCTCAACCTGGCCATCAACGCCCGCGATGCGATGCCGGATGGCGGCCACCTGACGATCGCCACGGACAACGCCCAGCTCGATCAGGCCTATGTCCGCGGCATCGAAGGTCTGCAGCCGGGCGACTATATCGTCCTTCAGGTCACCGACACCGGCGAGGGGATGGCGCCGGAGACCGTCGCCAGAGTCTTCGAGCCTTTCTTCACCACCAAGCCCATCGGCCAGGGCACGGGGCTGGGGCTGTCCATGATCTATGGCTTCGCCAAGCAGGTCGGCGGCCATGTGCGGATCGTCTCGGAGGTGGGACGCGGCACGAGCGTGCTGCTCTATATGCCGCGCTCGCAGGCAGCTCGATCCGACTTGCCCCAGCGGACCGGAGGCGAAGCGCCCGCCGGCGCCGGGGAGACGGTGCTGGTGGTGGAAGACGACCCCTCCGTGCGCATGCTGATCATGGATATCCTCGACGAGCTGGGCTACGCGGCGATCGAAGCCTATGACAGCCAATCGGCGCTGCCGGCGCTGGAAAACCGGCAGCGGATCGATCTGCTGGTGACCGATGTCGGCCTGCCGGGCGGCATGAACGGCCGCCAGCTCGCCGAGCGGGCCCGCCAGCTCAGGCCCGGATTGAGGACCCTCTTCATCACCGGCTATGCCGAAGGGGCTGCCATCCGGGCCCGTTTCCTGGAGCCCGGCATGGACCTGGTCTCCAAGCCCTTCACCCTGGACGGGCTGGCAGCCAAGATCCGCGAGATGATCGAAGCCGGCCGGCTGCCCAAGGCGGGCTGAACAAAGCGCGACCAAACCCCAAGATCTGGAGAGCGACTCGGAGAGAGAGTCTGGATCTAGGGGGCTACTCTGGCGCCCGGGGAAAGCGAAGCACGGAGCCGACGCGCTTTCGCACCACCGAGCGGCGCTCGGCCGCCTCTTCCAGCAGCCAGCTGCGGAACAGCAGCACCTCGGGCCGCGTGGTTCGCCGTTCCCGCGGCATCAGCAGGTAATGTGCCTGCTCGACGGGAAGCTCGAAGGCGAAGGGCTGGTGCAGCGGCATCAGCTCCTGCGCGCGCTCCGCGAAGGGGCGCAGCACGATCGTCGACCCGGCGCCCGCGGCTGCCATCGATACCGCCGTTACTGAATTGTCGACGCGCAGGCCCTTCACCTCGCGCGGCAAAGCGAGGCCGACCAGGCGGAAAGCCTCGGCCCAGTGGTTCTCATGCCCGACGACATGGATCAGATGACCGTGGGCGATCTCCGCCAGCCGATGCTTGTCATTGCCCCGGGTCGCCACATGGCGCGGGCAGATGACCACGGAATCGTCATGCATCAGCGGCTCCGCTTCATACCCTGCCCAGGCGCCCTCGCCGAAGCGGATGTCGATATCCACGGCCTCGTCCGGCTGCGCATCGGCCCAGATGGTCGAAAGGAACAGAATGTCGATGCCGGGATAGCGCAGCTGGAAGCGCGGCAGGCGCGGCGCCAGCCAGAGGGTCAGGAAGGAGACAGGTGCCCGGACCGTGATCGAGCTGGCCTCGCTCTGCCCGAACAGCTTGGTCGTGGTCGCCGAGAGATCCTCGAAGGCCCGGCGCACATAGGGCAGATAGGCCGCACCCATCTCGGTCAGCCTGAGACCGCGGGGCAGGCGCTCGAACAGCGGATGGCGGAGATGGCGCTCGAGGGAGCGGACCTGGTGGCTGACCGCGGTCGGCGTCAGGTTGAGATCGCCAGCGGCCTTGGCGAAGCTCAGATGCCGGGCGCTGGCCTCGAAGGCGCGGAGCCAGTTCAGGGGGGGCAGGCCATAGGCCATGTCAGGACCTCGCCAGCGCTGCTCCCGCCGCCCCCGAGAGCGCGATGTCCGCCTGCTGCGCCAGCCGGGCCGCCGTCTCGACCCGCTTCTGGTTCACCCGCCGGCGCCATTCCAGGGCCAGCGCCACCAGGACGGTCGCGGCCACGATCACGCAGGCGATGGCGTTGACCGCCGGCGTGACGCCCTGGCGCACCTTGTTGGCGATGAAGATCGTGAAGGTCTGGTTGGCGCCGATGGAGAAATAGGTCGTGGTGTAGTTCTCGAAGGATTGCAGGAAGGCCAGCGCCATCGCCGAGAGAAGGGCCGGGCGCATATAGGGTACGGTGATGCGCCAGAAGACCTGGCGCGGGCTTGCCCCCAGATCCAGTCCCGCCTCCTCCAGCGTCGTGTCGAAGCGCTGCAGGCGGGCCATGAAGATGAGCATGCAATAGGCGGCGATGAAGCTGGTCTGGGCAAAGGCCGCCGTCCACCAGTCGGCCCGGAGCCCCACCTGCTGGCTCCAGAAGATGAAGGTCGAGATGCCGAGCACGATGCCGGGTGCCAGGATGGGCGAGACGAGGACGGCATAGTTCGCCTCCCGGGCCCGGATCTGCAGGCGCGTCAGCATCAGCGCCCCGCCCAGGCCGAGGATGATCGACAGCACAACGACGAGGCAGGCAATCATGATGCTGACCTGCAGCCCGTCCCACATGCGCTGATCCTCCCAGGCGGCACCGAACCATTTCAGAGTGAAGTGGAAGTTCTTGTGGGTCGGAATCCGGCTGTCGTTGAAGGCGAGAAGCACCATGTAGAACAGCGGGAAGAGAAGATAGCTGAAGAAGACGGCGAGGTAGATGCGGACGGCCCAGCGGGTGATGCGG
>DATBBO010000687.1:0-4505 GCA_036270995.1 Dongiaceae bacterium
CGGGGCTTGGGGCCGAGGCTCGCACGGGTTGTGTCGGGAAGTGTCTGCTGATCTCGGAGTCGCGACGGGGTCGAAGTCCGCACTCTGCCATTCGGGGAGACGACAGGATGCAACGCTCCAAAACGCTTCGCGTCGTTCGCTTTTGGCTCGCCGCAATCTTCCTTTCGATTACCGTAACAGGCTGCGCCTCGCTCGATCGCTCGGATGCCGTGCCCGCCGATCAGGAGGAGCGGGCCAATATCCCGGGCATGACCGGCATTCGCTATTTTGCGGATAGCGATCCGACCGCTATGATCACTGACGCTCAGGCCTCCCTTGCGCGCGAGCGAAGCTATCTGGCCTCCACCGGCTATCAGGGACCCCTGCCCCCCGTGGATTACCTCGCCATTTCGGGCGGCGGCGAGAATGGGGCCTTCGGCGCCGGGCTTCTGGTGGGGTGGACCAAGGCAGGCACCCGCCCCACCTTCAAGGTCGTCACCGGGATCAGCACCGGGGCTCTCACGGCGCCATATGCATTTCTCGGCTCGGCTTATGATGAAGACCTGCGCGAGATCTACACCACGCTCTCGGCCAAGGATGTCCTGGAGGCGCGTGGCCTCATTGCTGGCGCCCTTTTCCACGACGCCATGGCGGACAACGCCCCGCTCCGGCAAACCGTCGCCAAATATTTCAACCAGGCGATGCTCGACGCGATCGCCGCCGAATACAGGAAAGGCCGCATCCTGCTGATCGGCACGACGGATCTCGACGCCCGCCGGCCGGTCATCTGGAACATCACCAAGATCGCGGCGAGCGGCCAGCCGCAGTCGCTCAAGCTGGTGCAGGACCTCCTCGTCGCCTCCGCCGCCATTCCGGGCGCCTTCCCGCCGATGATGATCGACGTGGATGTCGACGGAAAGCCCTATCAGGAGATGCATGTGGATGGCGGGGCGAGCGCCCAGGTCTTCGTCTATCCGCCGGGGCTCAACCTCAGCACCTCCGGCATCGTCCGTAAACGCACGCTCTATGTCATTCGCAATGCGCGTCTCGACCCGGATTGGGCGAAGGTCGACAGGTCGACCATGACGATCGCGGCCCGCGCGATCTCCTCCCTCATTCAGACCCAGGGCATGGGCGACCTTTACCGCATCTACGCGATAGCTCAGCGCGACGGCCTCGACTTCAACCTCGCCTATATCCCCAAGAGCTTCACGCGAACGCTCAAGGAGCCCTTCGAGACGGCCTATATGAAGGACCTCTACGAGGTCGGCTATGACATGGCCGTGAAGGGCTATCCCTGGGTCAAGGCCCCGCCGGGCTTCTTGGCGGGAACGGGGCCACAGCCCGCCTTGCAGAACTGACGCGTTCCCTGGCCAGTTAGCGGGACAGGGCCTGGGCGACGCCCCAGATCTCGACGGTCATGTCCTTCGTGTGCATGTGGGGTTGTGGCACCACCGTCATCGGCGGCAGGGGGCCGGGCACGCAGGCGCTCATGGTTTCGAGAAAGGCCAGCGTCTCAGCTTCGCTCCCGCCCGAGGTGAAATAGGCGATCATCAGCTTCAAATCCGCTGTCGTCCGGCCGAAAGCGCCGAGGAGATCGTCCAGATAGCTCATGGTGAACTGCGTCTGGGACAGGACCTGGCCCGGCAGCACGACGCGGCCGGCGTTGGAATTCGTGGCCCAGGGCACCTGGCCGCCGAGCCAGATCGTGTCGCGAAGGCGGATCCCCTGCCGATAAGGCAGAGGCACCGGCCAGTCCCACACCCGCTTCGGCCATCGATCCTCGCGCGGAATGTATTTGTCGAAGCCGTTCCATTCCTCGCGCATCGCCAGAACTTCGACCTTGGTCAAGGCGCCTTCCGGCCACAGGGCATGGCAGGGGACCACGGTCGCGACCGGCCCCGGCTCGCGGAAATAAGAGGCGCGGACCTTTGCCATCTCGGCCCATTGATCCTGCGTCGTGCCGAAGTAATAGCCCTCCTTTTTGACGGCATCCTGGAAGGACGCGCCGAGATCCTTCAAGATTTCCTCGAGGCGCGACATGATGATGTGGGTCTGCTCCACGCCCTTGCCGATTCCCTGGCACCTGCCCTCCTCGTCCGCGGCCGTGCGGGCGGGGACGCAGATGAACTCGCCGGCCCGGAGGCCGAGCGTCACCTTGCGACCGGCGAAGCGCTGCCGGTACTTCGTGGGAACATCGCCCTGGACAAACCGATGGTCGGGGGTCTTGCGCCAGCCGGCGAACGGCAATGGCCTGGGCCTGCAGGGCCTGGCCGGCGAAGGGCTGCAGCGGCACCGGGTGAAGGGTGATGGCCGGCAGAGGGTCCTCCTCCACAAGCCGGGCCAGAGCCTCGAGCACCTCCCATTCGTCGACGCTGCCGTCGCTCTTGTAGAAGACCTTCAAGCGCACAATGTCGGCGAGGCCGCAGCCTTCGATCTCCAGCGCCCCGGCGAGATTGGCCATCGTACCTGCGATCTGGCCTGCAGATCGCCGCCATGCCGGACCATGCCCCTGGCATCGAAATCACCCGCACCGCCGACGAAGGTCAGGCGCCCCGCCGTGCCCGCCAGCTGCTGCCGGCCGTGTATCGGCCATTTCCAGTCGGCGCTCGCCATAGCGCTTTCTCCCCGTTTCCTTTGCTGCGCCCTTTCCTATGGGCCTTTGATGCCAATCAGGCCCGTCTACTCGCCCTGCCAGTATGTTCTCAACCCCGACATGTCGAAGATGTCGTCCTCCGAGCGCAGCGCCCTGATCAACATCTTGTTCGAGTCCGGATAGACACAGACATCGTTCGGGTTGCGCTCGCCGATCATCAGATAGCTGCAGGGCTCCGAGCCGCTGTTCATGAAGGAATGGCCGATCTTCCGCCCGGCGGGAAAGCATATGTAGTCCCCCGCCTTCATCTCGTAGCGCTCCTCGCCGAGGAGCAGGGTCACCTGCCCTTCCAGGACGAGCGCATGCTCCTCCTCCAGCATGTGATAGTGCAGGGGCGCCAGGCGCTGGCCCGCGCCCGGCGCCTCGATCAACATGCCGACGCGATAGCCCAGGCCGACGGCCGCAGATGTGAGATGCTTCGCGCGGCCGCCGAAGCGCGTGCCCACGGGCGTCTGCTCCTCCCAGGCGACGTCACGCGAGGAGATCGGCGGATGCGCCTTCACCGGCGCGCTTTCGCCCTCGCTCGCACCATCAGATGGCGGGCACCCGCCCGCAGGAAGGCCCGTATTCTCTCCGTCCCAATAGCCGCGCCGCGCCGCGAGGTCGAAGATCGCGCCCCGCCCCAGAGGGCGCACCATGACCTTCCCGGAATCGGGATAGACCGCCACTTCGTTCGGGTTGCGCTCGCCCATAATCACATAGCGGCAGGTGGCGTCGCTGTCGTTGATCAGGCAATGCCCGGCCTTCTGCCCGGCTGGAAAGCAGACATAGTCTCCCGCCGTCATCTCATGGCGGTCGGCGCCGAGACGCAGCGTGAGCCGGCCCTCGAGGATATAGACATGCTCTTCCTCGAAGACGTGGTAGTGGAGCGGCGCGCTCTGCTTGCCCGGCCCCAGCTCCTCGATCGCCACACCCACATGATAGTCCTCGCCGAGCGCGGCGCGGCTCAGATGTCGGTAGCGAACGGCGAAGCGCGGCACCTCGGACCATTCCGTCCAGGGGAGGTCGAGCGAGGAGATCGGCTTTATCGGCGCAATCATCTCGGCCGACATGCATCACCAACCTTTCGTTGCGATCCGCTTCGCGATGTTCCCGGATCCTGGCCCAAGACATGGCGCGCTTCAACCTCGACGGCCGCACACAGCGATCCTTCGCCACCTGTTAACTTCGTCATTCTCGCGAAAGCGGGAATCCAGGGTCACCGGCTTTGTCGCTTGTCCCGATGATTGTCGGCGAGTGCGGCGTCACTCCTTGCCGGTGCGGCCGTGCCACGGATCCGGGCCCGGGTCGCGCCCGCCGGCGACCTCGGCCAGGCGCCCTAGATAATGGGCCCAGCCTTCCGCATGGCCGGCGCATTGCTCGGCAGTGGGCAGGCCAGTATGAGTCAGGCGCAGCAGCGTTCCGTCCGGCCGCTCGAGCAGATCGATCTCGACCAGGCTCGAGCCCTGCGGCACCACCTCGCTCCCGTCCCAGCCGAAGCTGTAGGCTAGCCGGTGCACCGGCACCACCTCGCGGAAGGCGCCGCGGGCGAAGCGGGCGCCGGTGACGTTGACGAGATAGAGCCCGCCCTGCTGCGACTCGACCTGCGCCTCGGTTCCCATCCAGCGCAGGATCTTCTCCGGATCGGTCAGGAGGGCGAACACCGCGGCGGGCGGCGCCGGGATATGCGTCTCGCGGCGGACGACGAGAGCCTCTTGCATGGGTCTCCTCCAGCTTTCGCGCAATTCGGACGCCGCGGCGAAGATAGACCGGCGGGGCCGGCTGCGCCACCGCCGGCCCCGCGGGAATCACTCAGCGCTTTTCGTATTCGTCGTGCCGGCGCCACCAGATGCCGGCCTCGTTCCGTCCCTTGGGCGCGCGGTCGAGCCAC
>DATBBO010000688.1:0-4027 GCA_036270995.1 Dongiaceae bacterium
CATGCGCCGGGCAGAACGCCAGCCAGGAAGCGCCCACCTTCTTCCCGCCGAGCGCTTTGGCAATGAGCTGAGCGTTCATTGGCCGCCCTCCCCATTTCGAGGCGGGCAGGCGGCTTGCGAGTAGAGGGCCGGCGGCTTATCTCTAAGGGCGCTCATCGCGGGCTTACCTCCTGCGACTCGGCAGCATGAATGTCGTTCTGACGGCCCCCAGGCGCCCTCGGGGGCCGTCTCCTTATTCGGCGCGCATCTCGCCGGTCCCCGCGGCCTCGGCTTTCGCCTTCGCCTTGGCCTTCATTGCCTTGGCTTTGGCCTTCATTGTCTTGGCCCTGGCGCGCCGATCCCAAGTCCTCATCGCGAAGATCGTCGGAATCCACGCGTCCAATTCATCGCGCCGGAGCAGCGCCCGGGCGCCGAAATAATGCGTCGGGGGGCCCTTCCCTTTGCTCCGCCGGTCGCGAAAGAAGTTGACAGCGACGGGGATCCCCTTGGCCCGGATGTAGGCCAGCGCCTCGTCCTGAGTGAGATACTCGGGCGGTTCAGCCGGCGGTTCCGCGGCCGGACCCTCCAGCGCTCCTTTCACCTTGGTCATGACGTCCTCCGCCTCCTGGTGAAGCAGACAGCCTAGTCGTTTCCGAGACAGTCAGAAAGAGACTTTTCTACGTTACATCAATAAGTTAGCCGTGTCCACCCTCGTCTCTCTGTGTCGTTTACTGTCCACCACAGTACAATTCACGTTTGATCGGTCACCGGGTGCCGACAGCCGCGGGACTCCATTTCCCGCAGCGGGGCGAGGAGGCGCACGCGCCGGCCCTGCTGCGTCCACCGCCAGGCCGCGGCCTGCGTCGCCACTTCGGATGCTCTGCGCCGGCCAGCCCCGATGGCGCGGACATCTGGCCAGATGCCCCCTAAGGCTCGACCTCGTTGCCCCAGCAGGTCCAGCCCTGGCGCTGCTTGCGGGCGAACATCTCCAGCTTCGGCAGAGTGGGAAACATGCCCTCGATGATCAGGGCGAAGATGTCGGGCTTCTCGCTATGCGCGCCGGGCTTGGCCCGGATCACCGAGGATGGCTGCGTTCCTGGAGCTGGCGCCGGGATATCGCCCCTGGTGCCGATCAGCAGCACTTCATGCTGAATCCTGGCCCAGAAGCCGGTGCCCATCCGCTCCTTGTCCCAGATGATTTGGCTCTTGTACGTAAAGCCCCAGGTCTTCATGACCTGGATCGCTTCATCCAGCAGTGGCACTGTGGCCCACAAGAAGAGCACGCAGTCAGCGGCCGCCGGCACCGCAAGCGCACGGATACTTTCCAGGGGCATGGTCGGATACATCGGCGCGCGATCCATGCCGGTTTCCCGGCTCCAGGATTCCCAAGGCCAGGGCAGATCGACATAGAGGACGGGATGGCGGGGCAGTTCCCCGAGCCGCTGCAGTGCTGCCCTGGTCTTCTCTCCCAACTCGCGTTCGCGGTCCTGGCGTCGGAGATTCTTCGCCGCACCCTTGGCGCTGACTCTTTTCCCGATTCTTGCTTGGCTGATGAGCGGGGCCTGCACTTCGACCGGGAGCTTGGCCAGCGCGTCGAGCTCGTCGCCCTGATCGAGCGAGGTGCCGACAACCTGGTCAAGGTTCGGGATCTTCGCAGCACGCTGCGCCTCGCGCGCCACCGTAGTGCGACCCTTGCCGGTCTTCGCTGCGGCTTCGTCGATGAAGGCCGGCGGTATAAGTCCCGATTTGGGACTCTTACCTCCTTTGCCTTTGCCTCTTTTCCCCGGTGTGGCGCCCTTGCGTGTCTCCGGATGCTGCAACTCATAGAGCTCCTTGCGCCGGCCGACATGCAGCGCCCGCTCCGCCGGCGAGAGGTCGGCGCGGATCAGGTTCTCGTCGATCTCCATCAGCTCGGCCGCCATCGCGTCGATACCGGAAACGATCCTTGCGTCGATCGCGTCATGGCCGAGCCGGCGCATCGCCTCCAGACGGTGACGGCCGGCGATCAATCGATAGCGCTCCCGGCGCTCGACAGAGACGACGATCGGCTGCAGCAATCCTTGCACCGCTATCGACGCGGCCAAATCCGCGACGATCTCGGATTGCAACTGCCGCAGTCGATGCGCCGGAATGGTGATCGCGGCCACGGGCAGCGCTTGATAGTCGGCGGATATCGCTCTCTCGCCCATCGATTCTTGTGGCCGCGGTTTTTACTCGGCCACTGGCTGCACGTGCTGCGGCTTGCGCTTGGGTTGCTTCTTGCGCCGGGGCTGCTTCTTGCCGGGCTTCTTCGTGGCGGCCGGCTTCGCCGTCGGTTTCCTCTTCGAGCGGCCGGCCGGCGGCAGCGATGCGGCCCAGGCGTTGGCGTCGAGGAGCCTGATGCGCGTCATCTTCCCGACCTTCACCGCCCGCAAGGTCCCGTCGCGAATCATGCAATAGACATTGGAGCGGCTGGTTTTGAACTCGCGGCAGAAATCGGGGATCGAAAGAAGCTGTGGCAGAAGCTGTGGCTCGCTCATCGGCGCGGTCTCTCCACATGCTGGACCAAAGCAGGAAGGGCTCAGTCCGTCCGGGAGAGTCTTACAACGGGCATTCGGCGAGCCAAGGAGATTGCCTGTCCGAGCCGACGATTATCGGACGGATATTCCGTTTCGATTATTCGTCCCTGTTCGAAAAGACATAAATGAACCAATCGTCCAGCGACCAACCATCCGGCAGATATCCCGGGGCTTCGACCTCCGCCACCATCCTCCCCAACAGCCGGTCGGCCCGCACGATGCGCAAGGATTCCTTGTAGCGCGCGTAGAGGCTGTCGGGGTTCTCCTGGCCATAGCGCGCCGCGAATCTCCGCCGTGTCGCCAGTATCCGGCAGGCGTTTTGCGCGGAGGCTCCGCGCTTCGTGAGGCGGGCCACGTCGGCCAACAGGCGCGCCGCCCGAAGGACGTCCCATTTCTTCGGCCTGCCCCGTTCCCGCTTGGCGATGCTGCGGATCTCGAAGCCAGGAACGAAATCCTGGGCAAGCCTCAAGACCACCACGGAATCCGCATCTGCCGATCCCGGATCGATCCCGTAGTGCTTGAACAGGGCCGCGAGGCGCAGGGCGAGCTGGTCCAGATTGTGACGCTGCGCCGCCCGCCGTTCCTCGTCGCTCGGCGCACCGCCCAGGACAGGCACGTGGGCGGGAGGAAGAATCTTCCAGACCATGGGACGAGCGAGAACCCCCCGGAATCTCCGCTTGGGCGGGCGCGGCATGGTGGCCGGGGCTACCGCCGCCGCAGGGGGATCACGGCCCGGCCATCCTGCGGTTTCGCCGCCGCGAAGGTCGCCCACGCCTCCATCAGCCGGCGCCGCTTATCGAGCAGGTCGCCGCGACGGTAGGCGGCTTCCACCTTGTCGCCGATGGCGTGGGAGAGCGCCATCTCGGCAACCTCGCGGGAGAAATTCGTCTGCTCCGCCGCCCAGTCGCGAAAGGTGGAGCGGAAGCCGTGCACCGTCAGATCCGTGCGCTCCATCCGCCGCAAGAGGGCCAGCAAGGCACCGCTGGACAGCGGCCTGCCCGGCCGCCCGGGGAACACGAACTCGCCGATCCTGGCTCGCGCCAGCTTGCGCAGAAGCGCCAATGCCGCCGGCGCCAGGGGGACGCGGTGCAATCGACCCGCCTTGATGCGCTCGGCCGGGATCGTCCACAGCGCTTCGTCCAGATCGAGCTCGGACCAGCGGGCGGCGATGGCCTCGGTGGTCCGCGTCGCCGTCAGGATCAGCAGCTCCAGTGCCCGGGCCGCGAGCCCGTCCTGCCGGCGCAGCCCGGCCATGAAGGCGCCGAGCTCCTGATACGGCAGTGCTGGATGGTGCTTCACGCGCTTCACCTTCGCCCGGGCCGGCAGGAGGTTTTCTAGATGGCCGCGCCAGCCGGCGGGGTTCTCGCCGCTGCGCTGGCCGCGCGCCGTCGCGGCGTCCAGCACCGCCTCGATGCGCTGGCGGACCCGGCTCGCGGTTACGGGCTTCGTGGTCCAGATCGGCTCCAGGACGCGCAGCACCAGCCCGGCGT
>DATBBO010000689.1:0-4902 GCA_036270995.1 Dongiaceae bacterium
CCGCCGGGCTGCTCACCCTTCGGGGCGGCCGCGACCAGCCCAATGATAGCGCCAGCGCCAGCGCGGCCGCGGGGAGCGCGGCCGCCCAGGCCGAGAGCGAGCCGCAGACGAGCCGCGCCCTGCTGATCACGGAGCCCGTCCGCTCGGGTCAGCAGATCTTCGTGGAGGATGGCGATCTCATCGTCCTTGCCTCCGTCAGCTCCGGCGCCGAGCTCATCGCCCGGGGCAATATCCACATCTATGGCCGCATGCGCGGCCGGGCGCTCGCCGGCGTCAATGGCGACAAGCAGGCGCGCATCTTCTGCCAGGCGCTCGACGCGGAGCTGATCGCGATCGCCGGCCTCTACAAGATCAGCGACGAATTTCCGCCGGAGGCCCGCAAGCAGCGGGTGCAAGTGCTCCTGAAGAACGAGGAGCTCCGCATCGAGCCTCTGAAATAGGTTCATCAGCAAGGAGGAATTGCGGTGGCCAAGATCATCGTCATCACATCGGGCAAGGGCGGTGTCGGCAAGACGACCACCACCGCGGCCCTCGGGGCCGGACTTGCCATGCGGGGCAAGAAGACCGTCGTCATCGATTTCGATGTCGGCCTGCGCAATCTCGACATGATCATGGGCTGCGAGCGGCGCGTCGTCTTCGATTTCATCAATGTGATTCAGGGCGATGCGCGGCTGAGCCAGGCGCTGATCAAGAATCGGCGGCTGGAGAACCTCTCCATCCTGCCCACCTCGCAGACGCGCGACAAGGACGCGCTCACCCATCAAGGGGTTGAGAAGGTGCTCGACGAGCTGCGCAACGACTTCGACTACGTCATCTGCGACAGCCCGGCCGGCATCGAGCGGGGCGCGCATCTCGCCATGTATTATGCGGACGAGGCCGTGGTCGTGACCAATCCCGAGGTATCCTCGGTACGCGACAGCGACCGGGTGCTCGGCCTGCTCAGCAGCAAGACGCGGCGCGCCGAGAAGGGCGAGGAGGCCGTCAAGGCGCATCTGCTGCTCACCCGCTACGATCCGGCCCGGGTTGCGAAGGGCGACATGATGAAGGTGGAGGATGTGCTGGAGATCCTCTCCATCCCGCTTCTCGGCATCATTCCGGAAAGTCCCACGGTGCTGAAGGCATCCAATCTCGGCTCCCCGGTGGTGTTCGACGAGCAGTCGAATGCCGGCCGGGCCTATGCAGATGCCGTCTCGCGCCTGATGGGCGAGCAGATCGAGATGCGCGCCCTCGGCCCCGAGCGGCGCGGACTGTTCCAGCGGCTGCGCTGGAGGACGGCATGACGCTGTTCGGATTCCTGCGCCGCCCGAAGACCGCGAGCTCGGCCGAAACCGCGAAGGAGCGGCTCCAGATTCTCCTCGCCCATGAGCGCCAGGATCGCTTCGGGCCGGAATATCTCCCGCTGCTGCAGAAGGACATCCTGGCGGCCGTCAAGAAATACGTCCAGGTCGCCAACGACAAGGTCCAGATCAAGCTGCAGCGCGGCGCCGAGGTGTCGACATTGGAAATCGATATCGAGCTGGCCGCACCGCCGCCGGTCGGCCTGGCCCCGCTTCCGCGGCACCGAAGCCTGCTTCCGCGCGCGACCTAGGCTAGCTCAAGAACGGCGCATCCTCGCGGAGCTGGATAAGGGTCGGGCGGTCGCCGGCGAAAGCGGTCGCTAGGTTGGCCTCGAACTCCGCCAGGCTCTTCGGCTCGGCCGTGGCGCAGCCATAGGCGCGGGCGAGCGCGATGAAATCCGGGTTCAGCTGATCGACGCCGATGGTGGGGATCCCGCGCGCCTTCATGCCGTCGCGGATCTGGGCCAGGCTGTCATTGTTCCAGAGCACGATCGCGAGCGGCAGGCGGTTCTCCACCGCGGTGCCGAGCTCCTGCTGCGTGAACTGGAATCCGCCATCGCCCATCAGCGCCACCGTCGGGCGCTTCGGCGCGGCGAGCTGGCCGCCGATGGCGGCGGGAAGCGCGAATCCCAGCGTGCCGTAGCCGACGGGGAAGAACCAGCTCCGTGGCCGCCGGCAGGCAAAGAAGCAGCAGCCGGTATAGGCGATCTGGGTCATGTCGGCGAAGACCTGGCCATCCTCGGGCAAGGCCCGGCGCAACGCATCCAGCACCTTCACATGCTTCCTCTCCAGCGGCCGCAGCTTGCCGCGCTCGGTCCGGCGCAGCGCCGCGATCTCCTCGCTGCCCTGAAAGCCCCGGCGATTGCCTTTTCCCTTGCCGAGGGCGGCGATCAACGCCACCAGGCTCGCTCGCGCATCGGCGGCGATCACGACGGCGGCATCGTAGTCGCGCGCAAGGGTCGCCGGGTCGATATCGATGCGGATCAGCGGGCCGCCCAAGGCCAGGGGCTTGTCGGTCCAGAGATCGGTTTCCGCGAGCTCCGTGCCCACGGCGAGGACGGCATCGGCCGCCTTGACGAATTCCTGCGTCGCCTTGCGGTCCAGGGTCGTCTCCAGAGCCAGGCTGTGGCTCTCGGGTATCACGCCCTTGCCGGCGATCGTGGTGGCGACCGCCGCGCCCAGCCGCTCGGCAAGTGCGACGACTTCGCTCGCTGCCCCGATGCTGCCGCCGCCGGCGATGATGAGCGGCCGTCTGGCCCGGCCGAGAAGATCCGCCGCGGCCTCGATATCGGCGGGTTCGGGGAGCGGGAGTCGCGGTGCCGGGCGCCGGCGAGGCTTCGCCTCGTCCGGCATGGTCAACACATCGAGGGGAATGGAGATATGCACCGGACGCGGCCGGGCGCTGGCGAAGAGAGCGAAGGCGCGGGCCGTCAGCTCATGCACCTGTTCGACATTCATGGCGACGGTGGAGAAGGCCGTCAGCGGCTCCGTGACGCGGGCTTGGTCGCGGATCTCGTGCAGCCGCCCACGCCCCATGCCGAGATCGCCGGTCGCGGCGATGCTGGAGATGACCAGCAGGGGTTGGGAATCCGAATAGGCCTGGCCGATCGGGGTGGCGGCATTGGTAACGCCGGGGCCGGTGATCAGGAGGCAGATTCCGGGCTTGCCGGAGACCCGGGCATAGCCGTCGGCCATGAAGCCCGCCCCCTGCTCGTGCCGGACGCCGATATGGCGGATGCCCGCCGCCTCGATGCCGCGATAGGCCTCCAGCGTATGCACCCCGGGCATGCCGAAGATGGTGTCCACGCCATGGGCGCGCAGCAGGTGCATGAGCTGCGTGCCGCAGGAAATCTTTGCCGTCATGATATCCCCTTGTTCGAGATCACATCGTGGTCAGCGGCCCTTATGCGCGGGCCGCTAGCCGCGCTTCTTTGCGCTCCGCTTGCCGCGGCGCGCGGCGCGCTCCGCCGCGTGATACTTGCGCCGGATATCGGCCAGATCGACCTTCGGCTCGGGATAGGCCATATGCAGGTCTTCCATCGTATCGGCGATGATCCGGGAGACGGCCAGGTTGCGGAACCATTTGTGGTTGGCCGGGATCACGAACCAGGGGGCGTGCTTCGCGGTCGTGGCCGTGATCGCATCCTCGAAGGCCGCGACGTAGTCGTCCCAATAGGCGCGCTCGGCATAGTCGGATTCGCTGATCTTCCAGTTGCGCTGCGGGTCCTCCAGCCGCTGGGCGAAGCGGGCGAGCTGCTCCTCCGCGCTGATATGGAGGAAGAATTTCAGGATATGGGTCCCGTTATGGGCCAGAAGCTCCTCGAACGCGCGGATGCGCCTGTAGCGGTCCTCCCAGGTCTCCTTGTCGATCAGCTTGTGGACGCGGGTGACGAGGACATCCTCGTAGTGCGAGCGGTTGAAGATGGTGATCTCCCCCTTGATGGGCACATGGGGGTGGACCCGCCAGAGGAAGTCGTGCGCCAGCTCCTCCGAGGTCGGCTGCTTGAACCCCACCACCCGGGCGCCCTGGGGGTTGAGCACGCTGAACACGTGATTGACCGTTCCGTCCTTGCCCCCGGCATCCAGCGCCTGCAGGACGATGAGCACCGAGCGCTTCTTCTCCGCATAGAGCAGCGACTGCATTTTCGCCATCTTATGGCGGTAGTGCTCGATCTCGACGGCAGCCGCCTCCTCGGTCTCGTGATGCCCTTTGAAGCCGGCATCGATTTTCTTCAGCCTGAGCTTGTGGCCCGGCTTCACACGAAACTTGTCGCTATAATGCACATCCTTCGCCAAACAAGCCCTCCCAAGATCTCGTCGAACTGGCCTATTTGACACCGTAAATCGCATGTTACAATAAGCGTTATTCGCTGGGGCCGTTCTACAGATTCGTCCGCAGTGCCTGTCCCTGTGTCCGCCGGCGTGCGGCTCAGGGATCGGCTTTGTCATCGAAGCAGGAGGCGAGACCATGAGTGAGAAGCTGCTGACTCCCGGTGATCTGAAGGGCATCACCGACAAGATCCATATGGCGAAGGTCCAGGAGGAATTCGACCGGACCAGGAAGGATCAGGAGGAGAAGCGGGCGCTGCACGATGCCTTCATCTCCCGCGATCTCCATCCCGATGTCAAAGCGCGGGTCAATGCGGCGGTGAAGCGGGCGGCCGAGCAGGGTCTGCATGAGATCCAGGTCCTGACCTTTCCCGCCAGCTACTGCAACGACCAGGGCCGGCGCATCAACAACGGCGAGCCGGACTGGCCGAAGTCGCTGGAGGGATTCGCCAAGAAGGCCCATGAGTTCTTCGAATCGGACCTGAAGCCGCTGGGATTCAAGACCCGGGCCCAGGTCCTCAACTATCCCGACGGCAAGCTGGGCGATGTCGGCTTCTTCCTGAGTTGGTAGGCAGGTAACCCATGGCACAGAAGAACACCAAGAAGCCCCGTGGCAAGGCAACGCCGGAGCCGGCGGCAAAGCTGAAACGCAAGGAGTACGAGAAGGAGATGCTCCAGCTGCAGACCGAGCTCTGCCTGGTGCAGGACTGGGTCAAGGCGACGGGGCAGCGGATCG
>DATBBO010000690.1:0-11169 GCA_036270995.1 Dongiaceae bacterium
ATCCAGGCTGATACCATCTCTCTTGATAAGAAGCTGAAGGACGGGGTCTGCCAGCAGCTCCGAAAGCGGCGGCTCTCCATCGGCCCTGAACATCCTGCTCTCCCCTTCCTGCCTCCGGTGAAAGGTGAGGCTGGCCATCGAGTGCGGCAGGCTCGGGACGGGATCGTGGCATTTTCTCGGCGGAGGGTAACGGTCTATGATCCCGGCCAGACCGCGTCGAAACTGCCCTGCACCGCTCATGGCTTTCCGTATAGACCCCACCCGCATCGATCTTGCTCGCGAGTTCAAGGCCAACATCTATGGCCGTCACAGCGGCGATCTGCAGCGGATCCTCAACGCGTTCCGCTCCGAACCGCAGGACGGGCAATATGTCCTGATCCGCGAGGGACGCCATGGTCCCTGGGCGCTTGCGGCCTATGACCCGCGTCCGGGCCAGCTTCCGCGGCGCCTCGGCCCCGTCTATGCCAGCCCCGAGGAGGCGGAATGGGCCGTCTTCAAGCTGCGCTGGAAGCGCTTCACCGGCCAAGACCTTCCCCTCGATTGAACGGCTTCATCTCATGCTGCAGATCATCGGCTATGCCGACCGGATGTCGGTGCGCCCCGGCGAGACCATCGAATTCAAGGTGAGCTGCGAGGCCGGGGCGACGCGTTACCAGGCGCGCATCCTGCGTCTCATCTGCGGCGACGACAGGCCTGATGGCCCAGGATTCAAGGCGCGGCCGGTCGGAGCGGCCATCGACGGCGACTACCCGGGCCGGCGGCAGCCGATTCGTGCAGGCTCCTGCATCATCGTGCCCCCCGCCCCTGCCCTCGACCGACTCGAAAGCTTCATCCTGCGGGCCAATATCTGGCCGACAACCCCAGCCGCCGGCACGGAGCAGATCCTGATCGGCCGCCGGCGCGGCGATGCCGGCTTCGCCCTCGTCATCGGGCCGGCGGGCGACCTGGCGCTGCGTCTGGGGCAGCAACTCTTCGCAACCGGCACGCCGCTTCAGGCGCGGCAATGGTACGCCGCCGAGGCCCGCTACGATGCCGGCACCGGGCGGGTGGAGATATCCCAGACCCCGCTGGACGCATTCCCCCGGGACGAGAGCGCGGCCCGGACCACCGACCAGGCCCACCCTGCCAATGCGCCGGCCGATGCTTCGCTGGTCATGGGCGAGGGCTACAACGGCAAGATCGAGGCGCCCCGCCTGATAGATCCCGACCGCGGCATTGTGGGGCAATGGGATTTCTCCCAGGGGATCGGCGGCACACATGTGGTGGATCTCTCGGGCAATGGGCTGCATGGGGAGACGGTCAATCTTCCCGCCCGCGGCATGATCGGGGCGGCATGGTCCGGCCAGGCGCTTCATTGGCGCGAGCGGCCGGATCTCTATGGCGCGATCCATTTCCACACCGACGACCTCTACGATTGCCGGTGGCGCACCGATTTCGCGTGGACGATCCCGGAGGGCCTGCCGAGCGGCGTCTATGCCGCCCATCTGCTCGCGGCACCTGGGGAGACGGGCGAGGATTTCATTCCCTTCTTCGTCCTGCCGCCCAAGGGCAAGGCTAGTTCGCCGCTCGCCTTCATCGCCTCGACCGCCACTTTCATGGCCTATGCCAACAGCCATCACGGCCATGAGGATCCCATCGCCGAGATCTGCTATGGCGCGTTGCTCAAGTTCTCACCCACGGATCTGTTCCTGATCGAGCGCCGCGACCTCGGCGTCTCGGTCTATGACCGCCATCGCGACGGGAGCGGATCCTGCTATTCCTCACGGCTGCGCCCGATCCTCAACACCCGGCCCAAGCAGCGCATCTGGAACTTCAATGCCGATCTCCACATCACCGATTGGCTGGACGCCATCGGCCAGGGCTGCGACGTGATTACGGACGAGGATATCCATCGCGAAGGGCTCACCCTCCTGGCGCCCCATCGCGCGGTGATCGCGGGCAGCCATCCCGAATACCACTCGACGGCGATGCTCGATGCGCTGGAGGCCTATCTCGGCCAGGGCGGGCGGCTCATGTATCTGGGGGGCAACGGCTTCTATTGGCGCACCGCCTTCCACGACACGCTGCCCGGCGTCATCGAGGTCCGCCGCGGCGAGACGGGAACCCGCACCTGGGAAGCGCATCCGGCCGAGATGCATCTCTCCTTCACCGGCGAGCCCGGGGGGCTCTGGCGCTCGAGCGGCCGCGCACCGCAGCGCCTGGTGGGTGTCGGCTTCGCCTCGGAGGGCTTCGATGCGAATTCCTATTTCCTGCGGAGGCCCGCGAGCCGCGATCCCCGGGCCGCCTTCATCTTCGAAGGCGTCGGACCGGAGGAGCGGATCGGTGATTTCGGCTCCCTCGGCGGGGCTGCGGGGCTTGAGCTGGACATCGCCGATGAGCGCCTCGGCACGCCGCCCCATGCCCTCGTCGTGGCGAGCTCCGTCGAGCACAGCAATGTCTACGCCGTGACGCCGGAGGAGCTGATCTCGGCCCAGCCCGGCACCGACGGCATCGAGCATCCGAAGGTCCGCGCCGATATCACCTTCTTCGAGACGCCGCAGGGTGGCGCGGTCTTCTCCACCGGGTCCATCGCCTGGCCTTCGGCGCTGGCCCATGACGGCTACGACAACAATGTCGCGCGCATCACCGGCAATGTGCTGCGGCGCTTTCTCGATCCGACGCCGATCGCGTAGCGAAGACAGTCACACCAAAGCGCGGGAGAGGGGGAAGTGGGATGGTTGATCCTCAACTTCCCTATGTCGGCGGCAGCGCTCTTGGATTGCTGATGGCAAGCCGGGCCAGCACATCGGCGGCGAGCAGGTCGCGCAGGCTCTCGTCATTGTCGTGATGGCCGGCGCGGATGGCGCGGGCGAGCGGCTTCAGGTCGGGCAGCGGCGGCTGCAAGGCAGCGCGCTCGCGGCCGGCGATCGCCATAGCGTTGGCGGTCATGCGGGCCTCGTAGTGCTTCTCCGCCGGAAGCAATGGCAGCAACTCCTCTAGGAGGACGCGGCGGGCCTCGGTCAGCAACGCCCCGCCCGTGGGCTCCCCGGCCACCGCCGCCGGCAGGGGCGCCGGCGGCGGCCAGGGCCCCGGCGCCAGGAGATCGATGAGCATCAGCTCAAGCTCCGGCAGGAGGCGGCCGGTCAGCGCCAGCTCCAGGGAAGCTTCGCCGCCGGAGACATGACGGTGCGCTTGCTGAAGTGCGATCACGGCCCAACGGATATGAGCCATGGCTTCCCAGAAATGCACCGCGGCGGAGTCGATCCGCCGCCCCGAGGCTTGCTCGTAGCCGCGATAGAAATCGCTCCGGGGCGCGATGCCGCCGGCTTCCAGCGAGTCGGCGCCGAAGCGCCAGCAGCGGGCGCAGAACCAGGCGATGTCTGTCATCGGCTCGCCCCAAGCCGCGAACTCCCAGTCGAGAATCCCGGTGAGGCCTGCCGCGTCTATCATGTAATTGCCGGTGCGGAAGTCCTGATGGGTCAGAACGATCTCGTCCGATGCCGGTGCCGTCAGCTCGAGGCGCCGAAGCCCCCATTCCAGCACCGGGTATCCCCTCTCCCAGCGGTCGAGATGGCTGCGATAGCCCGCGATTGCGGCCAGCGCCGGGCTTTCCTCTGGCACGGGGAGAAACTCCAGACCCGGTGCACCCGGCTTGATGGAATGGATCAGCGCGAGCTCGGCCCCGAGGCGCTGGGCCAGCTTGGACCGGTCGCCGCCCAAGGACTTGTCCTTGACCACGCGATGTCCCTGGGCCACGCCGGCGATGCGCCGCATCAGGTAGAAGTCCTGGCCCAGCACGGCGTGATCGCGGCAGAGCCAGAGCGGCTCGGGCACCGCGACGCCCGCGCGATGGGCGGCGCGAAGCAGAGCGAACTCCTGCGCCCGCCCATGGCTGACGTCGAGGCTCGTGGGCGCATCGGTGCGCAGCACCAGCTCTTCGGTCTTGCCGCCGATCTCCGCCGTGACCAGCCAGTTCTCCTGGATTGCGCCGCCCCTCAGCGGCCGCGCCGCCGCGATCTGCGCCGGCAGGCCGGCAGCAGCAGCGATGAAGGCGGCCAGCCGCGACTGCGCCCCGGGCTCGACCAGGTTCAGATGCACCATCTCAGGACCAGAAGGAATTGCCCTCGGCGAGGAAGGCCCCGGCCAACACCATCTTGTGGACCTCCGAGGCCCCGTCGACGAGGCGGGCCTGGCGCGCGTATCGGTACATCCATTCCAGCGGCGTGTCCTTGGAATAGCCCCGCGCGCCGCAGAGCTGGATGGCGGTATCGATCGCCTTGTGCAGCGCGTCTGCGACCTGAACCTTGGCCATGGAAACCTCTTTGCGGGCGAAATCGCCCTGGTCCAGCCTCCAGGCCGCTTTCGCGGTCAAGAGCCGGCCGAGCTCGATGGCCATGGCCGCCTCGCCCAGCAGCCACTGCACCCCCTCATGCTTCGCCAGGACCGTGCCGAAATTCTCGCGTTCAGCGACATAGGCGCCGGCGATCTCGAGCGCGCGCTTGGCCATGCCGAGCCAGCGCATGCAATGGGTCAGCCGCGCGGTGCCGAGGCGAATCTGGGTCACCTTCAAGCCATCGCCGACCTCGAGAAGCCGGTTCTCGTCGGGAATCTCCAACCCCTCGAACAGGAGCTCGCAATGCCCGCCATGCTCCTCCGGCCCCATGATCGGGATCCGCCGCAGGATCCTCCAGCCCGGCTGATCGCGGTCGAAGAGAAAGGCCGAGAGGCCCTTGCGGGAATCCTCCGAGGTGCGTGCGATCAGGATGAAATGCTGTGCGGCATCGGCGCCGGTGATGAACCATTTGTGGCCCTCGACCACCCAGCGGTCCGCCTTCCTCACTGCACGCGTGCGCATGGCGGAAGGATCGGAGCCCGCGCCGGGCATGGGTTCGGTCATGACGAAGGCGGAACGCACCCTGCCCTCGACGATCGGCAGCAGCCAGCGCCGCTTCTGCTCGGGCGTGCCGGTACGGGCGAGCAGGATCATGTTGCCGTCATCCGGTGCGGCGCAGTTGAAGGCGACGGGACCGAAGATCGAGCGGCCCATGGTCTCGTAGCAGGCCGCCATGCCCGAGACGTTCAGGGCGAGACCGCCGAGCTCGCGGGGCATCTGCGGTGCCCAGAGGCCGGCCGTCTTGGCCTTGGCTCGCAGGCGCTCCAGCACTGGGATCGCAATATTCTCGTGCTCGTCGTAGCTCGCCGGATCGGCTTCCAGTGGCATGATCTCGGCGGCCACGAAATCGGCGATCCGGCGGCGCAGGGCCTCGGTCTCGGGCGGGAGAGCGAAATCCATCCTTGTCTTCCTCCCTAGAGGCTCAACCCGCCGTCGACGACCAGGACGCTGCCGGTCATATAGGCACCGGCATCGGAGGCGAGCAGCAGCAGCGGGCCCTCGAGATCGGCATGGGCGCCAAGGCGGCGCTGGGGAATACGCGCGATCAACCCCTCGCCGATCGGCCCGGATACGAAGGCCTCGGTCATCTCGCTGGGAAAATAGCCGGGGCAGATCGCATTGACGCGGATCTTGTGCCGAGCAAGCTCGAGGGCGAGCGCGCGGGTCATATGCACGAGTCCGGCCTTCGATGCGGCATAGCCGATCACCTGCTTCTCCGCCTTGAGGCCGAGGACCGAGGCGATGTTGATGATGCTGCCTCCATGGCCAAGGCGAACCATGTGGCGCGCCGTCTCCTGGGTCATCAGCCAGGAGCCCTTGAGATTGGTATCCACCACGACATCCCATTCCGCTTCGCTCTGCTCCAGCACCGGCTTCCAGACCGTGATCCCGGCATTGTTCACCAGGATGCCGATAGGCCCGAGCTCGGTCTCCGCCGCGGCGACGGTCTTCTGCACGCTGGCCGGATCGCGGACATCGAGCAGCAGCGGGATCGCCCGGCCGTCGAATCCCTCGATTTCCTCGGCAACCGCCGTCAGCGCCTCGATATGACGGCCGGCAAGCGCGACGCGCGCTCCTGCCCGCGCCAGGGTGAGCGCGAAGTGACGGCCAAGCCCGGTGCCCGCACCCGTCACGATGGCCGACCGGCCGGCCAGATCGAAGCCCGGCATCAGCGCCCCCTCAAAAGGTAGAAGGTGATGGCGACCACGGCGAGGAAAGTCAGCAGCGTGGGCAGCCAATAGGTCACCGCCAGGAGCACCGTGAGCGACCACGACATGAAGACGCCGATCTGAAGCGCCTGGTTGACGACGAAGCAGACGAAGCGGGTCTTCACGCCATGGGCGCGCCAGGCCGCGATGAGAGTGGCGCTGTAGATCACGAGCCAGGCGTAATAGAGGATGAGGTTCCCGGTGCTGAAGGGATTGACCTCGTCGTAGATGCGCTGGATCGAGGCGAGGAGCGACTCCATGGCCCCTCACTCTGCTGCAGGCAAGGCTTTGGCCCGCTCGCGCAAGAGATACTTCTGGATCTTGCCGGTGGAAGTCTTGGGCAGCGGCCCGAAGACGACGGTACGCGGCGTCTTGAAATGCGCCATGTTCGCGCGGCAGAAGTCGATCACCTCCTCGGGCGTCAGATCGCCCGCATCCGCCCGGGTCGTGACGAAGGCGCAGGGGTGCTCGCCCCATTTCTCGTCCGGCCGCGCCACGACGGCCGCCTCGAGCACTTTGGGATGGCGATACAGCACCTCCTCGACCTCGAGAGAGGAGATGTTCTCGCCGCCGGAGATGATGACGTCCTTGGAACGGTCCTTGACCTCGATATAGCCATCGGGATGGCGGACGGCGAGATCGCCCGTATGAAACCAGCCGCCCTCGAAGGCCGCATCGGTCGCCGAGGGATTCTTCAGATAGCCCATCATGACCGTGTTGCCGCGCAGGAAGATCTCGCCCATGGCCTCGCCGTCCCACGGAGTCTCGGCGAGAGTCGAAGGATCGGCCACCATCGTCCCTTCCAGGGTCGGGTAGTTCACGCCTTGGCGCGCCGTCAGACGCGCCCGCTCCTCGAGGCTGAGGGCGTCCCATTCGTCATGCCAGGCGCAGATCAGGCCCGGGCCATAACATTCGGTGAGGCCATAGGCATGGGTGACGTGGAAGCCGTTGCGCTCCATCGCGGCGATCACGGCGCTGGGCGGCGCGGCGCCTCCGGTCGTGACCGAAACCCGCCGCTCGAAGACCTGCTTGGCGGAGTCCGGGGCATTCGCAAGCATGTTGAGTACTACGGGGGCGCCGCAGATATGGGTTACGCCCTCGCGCTTGATCGTGGCATAGACCTGGGCCGGATCCATGCGGCGCAGGCAGATATGGGTTCCCGCCGCGGCCGTGACGGCCCAGGTGAAGCACCAGCCATTGCAATGGAACATCGGCAGGGTCCAGAGATAGATGGACTGGCGCGAGAGGCCGGCGCTCATGGCGACGCCCAGAGCGGCGAGATAGGCGCCGCGATGATGGCAGACGACGCCCTTGGGATTGCCGGTGGTGCCGGAGGTATAGCCGAGGCTGATGCCGGCCCATTCATCGGCCAACGTGGCGGGGCGGAATTCGGGATCACCCTCGGCAATGAAGGCCTCGTAGTCCATCTCGCCGAGGCGCCGGCCGGCGCCGCCGGCCAGGGGATCATCGATGTCGATCACCGTCAGCGGGTGGCCCAGCTGCCTCACCGCCGGCTCGATGACATCGGCATATTCGCGATCGGCGATCAGGAGCTTCGCCTCGCCATGGGCGAGACAGAAGGCGATGGTGGCGGCATCGAGGCGCGTATTGAGCGCGTTGAGCACGGCGCCCGACATCGGAATGCCGAAATGCGCCTCCAGCATCGCCGGCACGTTGGGCGCCATGACGGCGACGGTGTCGCCCGCGCCGATCCCGCGGCGGTTGAGCGCCGAGGCAAGGCGGTGGCAACGCTCGCGAAACTTGGCATAGGTGAAGCGTTGGTCGCCGTGGATGATGGCGGTCTTCTCCGGATAGGCCAGGGCCGAGCGCTCGAGGAAGGATAGCGGTGTCAGCGGCGCGTAGTTGGCCCGGTTCCGCTCCAGATGCTGACGATAGATATTCGACGGCATGCCCGCTCTTCCTCCCCGCCGGGGCCCCGGCTCGCCGCACCGGCAGGGAATTGGTCTCCCCTTCGCCCCGCCACCTTTCCTCCTCTAGCATGGGCGAGGACAAAAGCCCATTCTGACCTCCACGAAACCGCGACAATGAACAGTACCGCCATGGGGCATCTCGAACCTCGTCTCAAATCCTCGATTCGTGGCGAAGCCCTCTTCGACGCCTACACGCGCGGCCGGTATGCCACCGATGCGTCGCACTACCAGATCATGCCTTTGGGCGTCGTCATTCCGCGTGACGAGAACGACCTCGCCCCGACTCTGGCGATTGCCCGCGACGAAGGGGTGAGCGTCGTTGCGCGAGGCGGGGGGACCTCCCAATGCGGTCAGACGGTCAATGACGGTCTGGTCGTCGATATGTCCAAATACATGAATGGCGTCATCGCCATCGACACCTCGGCCCGGCGCTGCACCGTGCAGCCCGGGATCGTGCTCGATGAGCTCAATCGTGTCCTGAAGCCGCATGGTCTCTGGTTTCCCGTCGACGTATCGACGGCCTCCCGGGCGACCATCGGTGGCATGGTCGGCAACAATTCCTGCGGTACCCGGTCCATTCGCTACGGCACTATGCGAGACAATGTTCAGGGCATTCATGCCCTGCTCGCGGACGGCCATACGCGGCAGTTCGGCGAAATGGCGCCTGTGGATGCGCGGCCCGGCGACCGCGGCGCGCAAGATGCGCTCCTGGCGGAACTCCTGGCCCTCGGCCGTCGCGAGGAAAGTGAAATCCGCGCCTCCTTTCCGCGCCTCCTGCGTCGCGTCGGCGGCTACAATATCGACGCCCTGGTGCCGGGCGAGCATCCGATCAACCTCTCTCACCTCCTCGTCGGTTCCGAGGGTACCCTGGCTCTATCCCTCGCGATTGAGCTCAAGCTGTCGCCGCTGCTGAACAATCGTAGCGTGGGCGTGTGCCATTTCGGCCGCTTCTACGATGCCATGGAGGCGGCACAGCATCTGGTTCACCTCGACCCGGTCGCGGTCGAGCTCATGGATTCAACGATGATCGCCCTGGCCAACGCCATGCCCCTCTTCGAGGGAACGGTGCGCCAATTCGTCCGCGACGATCCTGAGGCTGTGCTGATCGTCGAGTTCGCCGAAGAAGACGCCATGGAGAATCGCCGGCGCCTTCAGAGTCTCGTCGGGCTGATGAATGACCTTGGCTTCCATTGGGGCCGGGGCAGGTCGCGTTGGGGAGGTGTCGTGACGGTGGAGGAGCCTGGCCTTCAGGGGGCGATCACCGAAGTGCGGCAAGCCGCTCTCAACATCATGATGTCCATGAAGGAACAAGGAAAGCCGGTGTCCTTTGTCGAAGATTGCGCCGTACCTCTGGAGCATCTCGCGGAGTACACCGAAAACCTCAATCGCATCTTCGAGAAGCACGGCACGCGTGGCACATGGTACGCCCACGCATCCGTGGGTTGCTTGCACGTCCGCCCCGTCCTCAATCTGAAACTGGACAAAGACGTCAAGGCGATGCGGGCCATCGCGGAGGAGACCTTTGCCCTGGTCCGCCGCTACAAGGGATCGCATTCGGGAGAGCATGGTGACGGGATCGTGCGATCGGAGTTTCATGAGGCGATGTTCGGCGCCCCCATCGTCTCTGCCTTCGAGACGGTAAAGCGTGTCTTTGACCCTGCCGGCCTGCTGAACCCTCGCAAGATCGTCAACGCACCTAAAATGGATGACCGGCAGTTGCTCCGCTATGGCCCTGCCTACCAGGCATGGCAGAGGGCGGCGGCACTCGACTGGTCGGACTGGTCGGCGGATGGGGACGGTTTCCAGCGCGCCGTCGAGATGTGCAACAACAACGGAGCATGTCGCAAGCTCGACATGAGCCTGATGTGCCCCTCGTATCGCGTCACGAGGGATGAGCGGGACGTGACGCGCGGGCGGGCCAACACGCTCCGCCTCGCCCTATCCGGCCAGCTGGGCCCCGATCCGCTTTCGTCCGATGCGATGTACGAGACGATGAAGCTGTGTGTTTCCTGCAAGGGCTGTCGCCGGGAATGCCCCACCGGCGTCGATATGGCGAAAATGAAGATCGAGGTCCTCGCTGCCCGCGCCGCCCGAAAGGGCCTTTCCATGCGCGACCGGCTGATCGCCTATTTGCCGCGATATGCCCCCGCTCTTGCCAAGATGCCATGGCTCACCGCTATCCGTGATGGGGTACCGGGCCTGCCGCGTCTCTCGGAACGTGTTCTCGGTTTCGCCGCAGGCCGGCCGTTGCCCTCCTGGTCACGAGAGCCCTTCAATCCCCCGCCGGGGGAAGGCGACGCACCGAGTGGACGGGAGGTGGTTCTGTTTCACGATACATTCAGCACATACTTCGAACCCGAGAACCTTCGAGCCGCCGCCGGTGTGTTGGCAGCGGCCGGCTACCAGGTACGCCATGCCCGATCCGCGGTTGGCGACGGCAAGCGGCCGCTCTGCTGTGGGCGGACTTTCCTATCGGCCGGTCTTATCGAGGAAGCGCGCGTGGAGGCACGCAGATTGATGGCAGCCTTCACGCCATTCGTGAACCGCGGCGTGCCCGTCATCGGCCTCGAGCCGAGCTGTTTGTTCACCTTGCGCGATGAGCTGATCTCCCTGATGCCGGGAATGGCGGCGCGCAGCATCGCCCGCCAGAGCTTCATGCTGGAGGAGTTCCTGGTTCGCGAGATGGCGACGGGGCGCTCGACGTGGAAGCCCCAGCCGCTGCATCGCAAGGCGTATCTGCATGGCCACTGCCATCAAAAGGCGTTTGGCGCCGTGTCTGCTCTGCGAGACCTGCTGAAGCTGATCCCGAATCTCGAGACGGTGATGATCAACTCGAGCTGCTGCGGCATGGCTGGTGCATTCGGCTACCAGGCGGAAACCTACGAGGCATCCCAATCCATGGCCGAACAGGATTTGCTGCCTGCGGTGCGGGCTGCAGAAGCGGATGCCATCGTCATCGCCGACGGCATTTCCTGCCGTCAGCAGATCCTTCACGGTTCCGGCCGGCGCGCCGTTCATGCCGCGCGCGTGCTCCAATGGGGCCTGGCCGGAGGTTCGTCATATCCGACGAGCTAGGGCCGCGCCCTCACCGTCGGGCGATGTCCGCTTCCGCTGGAAGGATGCACGGAAAGTCCCGCTGAAATGGGCATTTCTCGGC
>DATBBO010000691.1:0-20173 GCA_036270995.1 Dongiaceae bacterium
AGCGCCGTATCGCCGCCGGTGGCCAGCACCTGGAACACGCCCTTCTCCAGCCTGAGCAGCGAGATATCGAAGGTGCCTCCGCCCAAATCATAGACGGCGAAGATCCCCTCCGCCTCCTTGTCCAGGCCATAGGCCAGCGCCGCGGCTGTGGGCTCGTTCACCAGGCGCAGCACCTCGAGCCCGGCGAGCCGCGCGGCATCCTTTGTGGCGCTGCGGGCGGCATCATCGAAATAGGCGGGGACCGTGACCACGGCGCGGCTGACCGGCCGGCCCAGCGCCTGCTCGGCCCGGGCCTTGGCCGCGCGCAGGATCTCGGCGGAGATTTCGACCGGCGAAAGCGCGTGCTCGCGGATCTTGAGGCGCACCATGCCGGCGCCGGGCAGGAGCTCGAAGGGCAGGTGGCCCGCGAGCCGGCGGACATCCTCAGCACCCCGGCCCATGAGCCGCTTGATCGAGGCGATGACGGCGCCCGGATCGTCAGCCAGGCCAGCGACCGCCGCCTCGCCGACCTCGACGGCGCCATCGGCCCGGTAATGCACGACGGACGGGAGCAGGGCTTCGCCGTCGCCGGCCCGCAGCACTTCCGGCCCGGCCTCGCCGGCGATGGCCACCACCGTGTTGGTGGTGCCGAGATCGATCCCGATGGCGAGCTCCTGCTCCTGCGCATGGGGATCGGGCGTGGCGCCCGGCTCGTGGATCTGCAGCAGGTTCACGATTGCGGGGTCTCCAGCAGGCGGCGCTTGATGCGGACCTCCTCGCCGAGCTTGCGCCAGTAGCGCAGCTGCGTGGTCAGGCGGTCCGCCTCGGCGAAATCGGCGCGAGCGAAGGCGCCCGAGAGATCGGCGAGGCAGCGGATGGCGGCGGCGGCGGCGTGGCTGCCGAGCTCATCCACCGCACCGGTCGTCTCCGCCTCCATCAGGGCCTCGCGATTCTCCAAAGCCTCGGTCAGCAGCTCCTCGTCCTCGACCGTCGCCGCATTCACGGCGGCACTCGGCCGGCCGACGAGCTCCAGCAGGTAGGCGGCCCGGCTCAGCGGATCCTTCAGCGTCTCGTAAGCCTGGTTCAGGCTGGCGGACTGGCTCTCGGCGATGGCGCGCTCCTTGGCCGAGCGCCGCGAGAAGCGGTCCGGATGCAGGTTGCGCTGGAAGGCGAAGTAGCGCTTGTCGAGATCGCCGGCATCGATCTCGAAGCTGCGGGCAATCCCGAGGCGGGCGAAATGATCGCGCGTCCCCGGCGGCTGCACCGCGCCGCAGGTATGGCAGAAGAGCGCTGCCAAGGCCACGGGGCCGTGGCAGGACCAGCAGGCGACGACGCTGTCGTCCGATTGCACCGTCATATCCATCGCCGAAACGCGGACGTCAGCGTCGCGAAGAGCCCCTATCAGACATGGAAGGATTCGCCGCAGCCGCAGCGCCCCTTCTCGTTCGGATTGCGGAAGACGAAGCCCGACTGGAGCTTCTCCTCCACATAATCCATCTCTGTGCCGAGGATGAAGAGCGTGGCCTTTGGATCGATCAGCACGGTCACCCCGTGCTGCTCGACCACCTCGTCCATGGGCTGCTTCTGATCGGCATATTCCAGGGTGTAGCTCAGCCCCGAGCAGCCCTTGCTGCGCACGCCGATGCGGATGCCGAGAGAGGGCTTGCCGCGGCTGTTCAGCAGCTCCTGGACGCGCTTCGCCGCCGCTTCGGTCAGCCTGATCGCCTGGGGAAGGGGTCTCGCCATGATGGATCCGTTACACTGTTGTCTTGCCTGAGCCGCTATTCCGCCGCGTCGGCGCGCTTGTTCTTGCCGCGGTAGTCGCGGATCGCCGCCTTGATCGCATCCTCGGCCAGGACCGAGCAGTGGATCTTCACCGGCGGAAGCGAGAGATGCTGAGCGATCTGGGTGTTGCGGATCTGCTCCGCCTCGTCCAGGGACTTGCCCTTGATCCACTCCGTCGCCAGCGAGCTGGAGGCGATCGCCGAGCCGCAGCCAAAGGTCTTGAACTTCGCATCCTCGATCACGCCGCCGGGCCCGACCTTGATCTGCAACTTCATGACATCGCCGCAGGCGGGCGCGCCAACCAGGCCGGTCCCGACCGAGGGATCGTTCTTGTCCAGCGCCCCGACATTGCGGGGGTTGTCGTAGTGGTCCAGCAGCTTGTCGCTATAGCTCATCCCGGTTCTCCATATGCTTTCGCGGCAAATCTGCCGTTCAATGCTCCGCCCATTTGATCGACTTCAGATCGATGCCTTCCTGAGCCATTTCCCATAAGGGGCTCAGCTCGCGCAGCCGGTTCACCGCCGAAACCACCTGCTCGACCGCCATGTCGATCTCGTCCATCGTCGTGAAGCGGCCGAGACCGAAGCGGATCGAGGTATGAGCAAGCTCCTCGTTCACGCCCAGCGCGCGGAGAACATAGGAGGGCTCCAGCGAGGCGGAGGTGCAGGCGGAGCCCGAGGAAACCGCCAGATCCTTGATCCCCATCATCAGCCCCTCGCCCTCCACATAGGCGAAGCTCAGATTGAGATTGCCCGGCAGGCGATGGGCGAGATCGCCGTTGAGATAGACCTCCGGCAGCTTCTCGGTGATGCCGCGATAGAGCCGGTCGCGCAGCGCCTCCATGCGCTTGGCCTCGTCCGGCATCTCCTTCTGGGCGATCGCGCAGGCTTCGCCCAGGCCGACGATCAGCGGGGTGGGGAGCGTGCCGGAGCGCATGCCGCGCTCCTGCCCTCCCCCATGGATCATCGCCTCCAGCCGCACCCGGGGCTTGCGCCGGACATAGAGGGCGCCGATGCCCTTCGGCCCGTAGATCTTGTGGCCCGAGATGCTCATGAGGTCGATCTTCATCGCCTCGACATCCATCGGGATCTTGCCCACCGCCTGGGCGGCATCGGTATGGAAATAGACGCCCTTCGCGCGGCAGAGGGCGCCGATCTCGGCCAGCGGCTGGATCACGCCGATCTCGTTATTGGCGGCCATGATCGAGACCAGCGCTGTCCTGGGGGTGATCGCCGCCGCCAGAACCTCGAGGTCGATCAGCCCGTCCGGCTTCACCGGCAGGTAAGTCACCTCGAAGCCTTCCAGCTCCAGATGCCGGGCGCTGTCGAGCACGCATTTATGCTCGGTCACGCAGGTGATCAGGTGATTCTTCTTCGCCTTGTGGAAATGCATCACGCCCTTGAGGGCGAGGTTGTTCGATTCCGTCGCGCCGGAGGTGAAGATGATCTCCCGCGGATCGGCATTGATGATGGCGGCCACCTGCTCGCGCGCCGTCTCCACCGCCTCTTCCGCTTCCCAGCCATAGCCGTGGTTGCGCGAATGGGGATTGCCGAACTTCTGGGTGAAATAGGGCAGCATCGCATCGACCACACGCGGGTCGGTGGGCGTCGTCGCCTGATAGTCGAGATAGATGGGCGTAGCCGGCCGGTTCCGCCCTGCGACTTCCGCCACTTTCTGCGCCTGCAAATTCATGTTCATGCCACTTCCACTGTCATTCCGTCAGGCCGCTCATCCCCTCAGGCCGCCATGCCCTCGGCCGCTGTCTTCCCGGCCGGCAACCGGCTCCAGGCGGCGATGAAACGGTCGATATCCGCGGCCTCGCTTCTCCAGCCCAAGCTGACGCGGATGGCCGAGGCGGCAACCTCCGGTGCCACACCCATGGCGGCGAGCACCTTGGAGGGCCTGAGCTTGCCGGAGGAGCAGGCGGCACCGGCGCTGACCGCGATACCGGCGAGATCGAGAACCATCACCTGGGTCTCCGCCGGCAGGCCGGCAAGGGCGACACAGCTGGTATTCGCAAGGCGCGCCGCCTCGGCGCCGAAGATCAGCGCCTCGGGCCGGGCGGCTCTCATACGGGCTTCCAGCACATCGCGCAAGCCCGCGATCCGGGCGCTGTCGGCAAGTTCGCCGACGGCGATCCCGGCCGCAGCACCAAAGCCCGCGATGCCGGTGATATTCTCCGTTCCGGCGCGCCGCCCGCGCTCCTGCCCGCCGCCGATGAGGGACGGGGCGAAATCGAGGCCGCGGCGGATATAGAGGGCACCTACCCCCGCCGGCCCGCCGAGCTTGTGGCCGGAGAGGCTGAGGAAATCGACGCCGAGCGCCGCAACATCCACGGGCAGGCGCCCCAGCGCCTGGACCGCATCGCAATGGATCAGCGCGCCATGGCGATGGGCGATCTCCACCGCTTCGGCCACCGGCTGCAGCACACCGGTCTCGTTGTTCGCCAGCATGAGGCAGACCAGTGCCGGATGCTCCTCCGCCGCCAGCAGCGCTTCCAGCGCCGCGAGATCGATCACGCCTGCGGCGGTTACCGGGACCGGCTCCGCCTCGGCCGCGCCGCGCAGGGAATCATGCTCGATCGCCGAGATCAGCTGCCGGCGCGGCCGCGTTCCGGCCAGCACCAGATTGTTCGCCTCGGTAGCGCCGCTGGTGAAGACGATCTCGCTGGGCGCGGCGCCGATGGCGGCAGCTATCTGCTCGCGCGCATCCTCCATCATCCGCCGGGCCGCGCGCCCGAAGCCATGCACCGAGGACGGGTTGCCCGTGAGACCAAGCGCCGCGCGCATTGCCTCCGCCACTTCCGGGCGGATGGGCACGCTGGCGTTGTAGTCCATATAGACCCCCAGGCTCATGCGCTCGCGCTCACTCCGCGGCGGCAGGGGTCTGCGTCGGCGCCGGGCTTGGAGCAGACGGCGCCGGCTGAGCGGCCTCGCCCTCGGCCACCAGCATACGCCGCTGGCCCAGCACCCGCTTGCCGCAGACATCCGCCAGGGAGACGGAGCTGAGGAAGATGTGGATCTGGTTGCCCAGCTCCTCCCACAGGTCATGGGTGAGGCAGCGGCTCTTGTTGCTGCGGCAGCCGATGGCCGATCCGCTCTTGCAGCGAGTCGCCCGGATCGGCTCGTCCACGGCGAGGATGGCGTCGGAGATGCGGGTCTCCTCGGCGCTGCGGGCGAGGAGATAGCCGCCGCCCGGGCCACGCACGCTGCGGACCAGCCCGCCGCGCCGGAGCTTGGCGAAGAGCTGCTCGAGATAGGAAAGCGAGATCTCCTGGCGCTCGGCAATATCGGCCAGCGCCACGGGGCGCCCGCCGCTCTGGCTCGCCAGATCGACCAGCGCCATCACCGCATAACGGCCTTTGGTGCTCAGTTTCACCGCATCGCTCCTTCAGCAATCCTTTCCGCCGCCCGCCGCGAGGCGTTCGGCTTACGCGCTCTCCTTGTTGCGGTCGTTGTCGACCACCATCAGCGGCGCCACACGTCCGGTCGAGGCCGGCATGCTTCCCTTCTCCAGCGCGCCGATGCGCGCCTGGAGTGCTGCGACATGCTCGGCCATGGCATCCAGCGCGCGGGCGACGGGGTCGGGCATCTCGCCCCGCGGCGTGCCATAGGCCAGGAACTCGCTCGCCTTCTCGCGATGCTGGACCGCCTTGGCGGGGATGCCGACCACCACGACGCCGGCCGGGACATCCTGGACCACCACGGCATTGGCACCGACGCGGGCGCCGGCACCCACCGTGATTGGCCCCAGCACCTGGGCGCCGGAGCCGACAATGGCGCCATTGCCGATGGTGGGGTGGCGCTTGCGGTCGATCTGGGCCGCCGAATTCAGGGAAGGCGCCACACCGCCCAGTGTGACGCCATGGTAGAGGGTCACGTCATCGCCCACCTCGGCGGTCTCGCCGATGACGACGCCCATGCCATGATCGATGAACAGGCGCCGGCCGATGGTGGCACCCGGGTGGATCTCGATGCCAGTCGCCCAGCGGCCGAGTTGCGACACGAAGCGGGCCGAGAGCCGGCGGTGCCGGCAATAGAGCCAATGGGCGATCCGGTGGAAGAACAGAACATGCACACCCGGATAGGTCAGCAGGACTTCGAAACGGGAGCGCGCAGCCGGATCCCGGGCCATAACCGAGTCGAGCTGTTGGCGAATGCTCTTGAAAACCATTAGCGCCGCCGTGATAAAGTCGGTTTCCCGGCGCGGCTGCTGCAAGCGCGCCTTTCGCGATAGCGAAGGAAGATATAATAAGTCCGACTGCTGCGGTCAAGTTTTCGCTGGGAAACGGGCTCGCAATTGAGGGCAAAACCCTATCGTCACTGTCGGACATTGCCTGTTTAACCATTTCCATCAGGATTCAAGAGGCTGATCGGCTATGCCCGAAGTGATCATGAATGGCCCCGAGGGCCGGCTGGAGGGGCGCTACCAGCACGGCGAAGGGCCCAACGCTCCCATTGCCCTGATGCTGCATCCGCACCCGCAGCATGGCGGGACGATGAACAACAAGGTGATCTATACCCTCTATCAGCTCTTCGCCGAGCGCGGCTTCTCATCACTGCGCTTCAACTTCCGCGGGGTGGGGCGCAGCCAGGGCAAGTTCGACCGGGGCGAGGGTGAGCTGAGCGACGCCGCCTCGGCCCTCGACTGGCTCCAGACCTACAATCCCAACGCCTCGGCCTGCTGGATCGCGGGCTTCTCCTTCGGCGCCTGGATCGGCATGCAGCTCTTGATGCGCCGGCCGGAGATCAGCGGCTTCATCAGCATCGCCCCGCCGGCAAATATCTATGATTTCAGCTTCCTGGCGCCCTGTCCTTCCTCGGGACTTGTGGTCCAGGGCGACCACGATGATGTCGTGCCCCACGAATCCGTCGCCAAGCTCGTGCAGAAGCTGAGCAACCAGCGGGACATCAAGATCGAATACAAGATCCTGAAGGGCGCGACGCATTTCTTCACGGAGCATCTCGACCAGCTCCGGGGCACCGTCGACGACTACCTGACCCGCGTCCTGCCGATGCCGGCCAAGGGCAAGTCCAAGGCCGCCGCGAAGTAGATCGCTACGCCGCCCTGTCGAGCCGACCCCCGCAGGTCGGCTGCGCTACGCCCGTGGTGCTCGGCAAACTGAGGGGCAGGCCGGCAAGCGAGCGCACCGCGAGGTAGGCGAAGGCCTGGGCTTCCAGCGCATCGCCGTCCCAGCCGACGCTCTCCACCGGCGCGACCTTCTGGCCGAGCGCCCGATCGAGCGCCGCCATCACCGCGGGATTGCGCCTGCCCCCGCCGGTCACCAGCCAGCGCCGGGGCGGCGTGGGCAGGATCTCGCGGCCGCGCGCCACGGCAGCGGCGGTGAAGGCGACGAGGGTCGCCGCCCCGTCGGCGGGCGAGAGGCCGGCCACAGGCGCGATGTCGAAGGCATCGCGGTCGAGGGATTTGGGTGCCGGCCGGGCGAAATAGGGATGGCGCATCAGGGCCGCCAGCGCTGGCTGGTCGACGCGCCCGCTCAGCGCCAGCCTGCCATCCTGATCCACCGGCCGGCCGGTATGCCGCAGCGCCCAATCATCCACCAGCGCATTGGCGGGTCCGGTATCGAAGGCGATCAGATCTTCGGGCCCTCCGCCGATCCAGGTGACATTGCCCACGCCGCCCAGATTCAGCACTGCCAGCGGGCGTTCCGGCAGGCCGGCCGCGAGCGCCTGGTGATAGAGCGGCACGAAGGGCGCGCCCTGCCCGCCAGCGGCCACATCGGCGCTGCGGAAATCGCTGACCGTGTCGATGCCCGTGAGCCGCGCCAGCAGCCGGCCATCGCCGATCTGCCAGGTGCGGCCCTTCTCCGGCTCGTGCAGCACCGTCTGCCCGTGAAAGCCCAGCACACCGACCGCGGCGGGCGCAATTCCTGCCCGGCGCAGCAGATCGTCGACCGCCGCTGCGTGAATCCGGGTCAGCTCCTCCGCCACGGCCTCGACAGGACCCTTGCCGCCCAGCACCGAGCGCAGGCGGCTTCGGAAATCCTCGGCATAGGGATGGCTGAGAGCGGGTCCGGGCATAACATGAGAGAGCCCGTCGGTGGTGAGCAGGGCCGCATCCACCCCGTCGCAGGAGGTGCCGCTCATCAGGCCGAGGGCCAGCATGGGTCTTCTCATTGCCATAGGTTTTGCGAATCCACTGTGTTACATGACCGGCCTTCAGCACAAGCCCAGCAAGAGCCGATTACGATGAGCGAGCCCACCTCCGATTTCCTGCGCGATTTCATCGCCCGGGGCTATTTCCACCAGTGCACCGATCTGGAGGGGCTGGACACGCTTGCCCGCAAGGGCCGCATCACCGGCTATATCGGCTTCGACGCCACGGCGGATTCGCTCCATGTGGGCAGCCTGGTGCAGATCATGCTGCTGCGCCGGCTGCAGCAGCATGGGCACCGGCCCATCGTGCTCATGGGCGGCGGCACCACCAAGATCGGCGATCCCTCGGGCAAGGATGAGAGCCGCAAGCTCCTGACCGCCGCCGATATCGACGCGAACATCGCCGGCATCCGGCAGATCTTCACCCGCTTCCTGAGGTTCGGCGACGGGCCGGGCGAGGCCGCGATGGTCAACAACGCCGACTGGCTCGACGAGCTCGCCTATATTCCGTTCCTGCGCGACTACGGGCGGCATTTCTCCGTGAACCGCATGCTGGGCTTCGACAGCGTGAAGCTCCGGCTGGAGCGCGAGCAGCCGCTGAGCTTCCTCGAGTTCAACTACATGGTGCTCCAGGCCTATGACTTCCTGGAGCTGGCGCGCCGCCGCGACTGCATCCTGCAGATGGGCGGCTCCGACCAGTGGGGCAATATCGTCAATGGCGTCGAGCTCGGCCGGCGCGCCGAGAACCGCACGCTCTTCGGCCTCACCACGCCGCTCATCACCACGGCGGCCGGCGCCAAGATGGGCAAGACCGCCGCGGGGGCGGTCTGGCTCAATGCCGATCGGCTCTCGGCCTATGACTATTGGCAGTACTGGCGCGACACCGCCGATGCCGATGTCGGGCGGTTCCTGCGCATGTTCACCGATCTGCCGCTGGCGGAGATCGCGCGGCTGGAAAAGCTCGAAGGCGCGGAGATCAACGATGCCAAGATCGTCCTCGCCACCGAGGCGACCAAGATGGCCCATGGCGATGCTGCGGCCGAGACCGCGGCGGAGACCGCGCGGCGCACCTTCGGCGAAGGCAGCGCCGGCGACGACCTGCCGAGCATCGAGGTCGCGCGCGCCGATCTCGCCCGCGGGCTTCAGGCGGTCGAGCTTCTCCATCGCACGGGGCTCGCCTCCAGCAAGAGCGAGGCCCGGCGCCTGATCAAGGGCGGCGGCGCCAGGGTCAATGGCGAGGCTCTCGCCGACGAGGCCGCCCTCCTCACCCTCACCGAGGTGACCAGCGAGGGCTACATCAAGCTCAGCGCCGGCAAGAAGAAGCACGCCCTCATCCGCCTGCGCTGAGCGGCGAGCCCCCTCTCCCGCGCTTCGAAGAGGGAGAGGGAAAGACGCTTGACTCTACGTAAGTACTTTCTTACCGTTAGCCATGACTAACGCAACAAAAGCCCTCGCCGCCCTTGCCGATCCAACCCGGCGCAGGATTTTCGAGCGGCTTGCCGGGCGGCCGCGGGCCGTGGGCGAGCTCGCCCGGGGTCTGCCGGTCAGCCGGCCTGCCGTCTCCCAGCATCTCCAGGTGCTGAAATCGGCGGGCCTCGTCACCGATCGCGCCGAGGGCACGCGCCGCGTCTACCAGATCGATCCCCAGGGCCTCGGCGTGCTGCGCGCCTGGCTCGACCGCTTCTGGGATCGCGCGCTCGCCGCCTATCAGGCCGAAGTCGAAAAGGAGGAGTAGCCCCGCATGTCGCTCAAGATCGCCCCGGCGCCCGTCCGCAAGACCCTCCAGCTCAAGGCCAGCCAGGCGCGCGCCTTCGAGGTCTTCACCGCCGGCTTTGGGCGCTGGTGGCCGGCCAGCCACTCCATTTCAAAATCGCCGCAGAAGGCCGCCATCATCGAGCCCCGGCTCGGCGGGCGCTGGTATGAGCGTGGCGAGGATGGCAGCGAATGCGACTGGGGCCGCGTTCTGGTCTGGGAGCCGCCCGCGCGCCTCGTGCTGTCCTGGCAGCTCAGCGCCCAGTGGAAATACGATCCCGATCTGCTGACCCAGGTCGAGGTCCGCTTCATCCCCGAAGGAGAGCGCCTGACCCGGGTCGAGTTCGAGCATCGCGGACTGGAGAACTATGGCGATCAGGCCGAGGCCGTGCGCAAGAGCATCAGCTCCCCCGGCGGCTGGCCCGGCATCCTCGACGGCTACGCCGCAGCGGTGGACGCTGTCTGACCCCTTCCCGCCCCCGCAACCCCCGCACTACCATGCGGCGGTTGCGGGGGAGGAAGCGTGGCACAGCAGGGCGGCGGCAAGGGTGAAGGGCTCACCGTCTTCTGGAACGGCCGGCCCATCGAGGCCCGCGCCGGCGACAGCGCGGCCGCGGCCCTCCATCGCGCCGGCATCCGCGCCATCGGCTGCTCGCGCAAATTCCACCGGCCGCTGAGCGGCGATCTCGCCCTCGGCCTGCAGGCGCAGATCGGTGGCGTCCCCAATGTCAGGCTGGATCGTCTGACCGTTCAGCCGGGCATGCAGCTCGCCAGCCAGAACGTCTGGCCGAGTTCGCACTTCGACCTGCTGCAGCTCGCGCGGCTGATCCCGCGGCGGTGGCTGCGCGGCGGCTTCGAGCATCCGCGCGCGCTGCCCAGCGGCAGCCGGCGCTTCGAGATCTGGGAGCGGCTGCTCCGCTTCCTCGCCGGCGGCGGCGATGCCATCGCGCCATCGCGGCAAAGCGAGATCCGGCCCGGCAAGAAGATCGCCATCGATGTCGCGGTCATCGGCGGCGGCCCCGCGGGCCGGCGGGCGGCAATCGCCGCGGCCGGCGAGGGCCGCTCGGTGATGCTGATCTCCCGCGGCCGGCGGGCCGGGCGCTTCGCCGCGGGCATGGGCGAGGCGCTGCCCGCTTTGCCGGGCAACATGCGCGTCCTCGCCGGCTGGGAGGCGATTGCACTCTATCGCGGCGGCCGCCTTCTGCTGGCCGCCCCGCATGATGGCGGCCCGGCCGCGGTGATCGAGCCACAGGAGATCGTGCTGGCCACCGGCCGGCGCTCGCTGGCGCCGCTGGTGCCGGGAGCAGATCTGCCGGGGGTGATGGATCTGGCTTCGGCCGTGAGCCTGGCACGGGCCGGCGCGATCGGGCCCGGCCAGCGCGCCGTCCTCATCGGTACCAGTGCGCTGGACGCCATTGGCCCCCGGCTTCAGAAGCTGGGTATCGCCCTCGCCGGCGCGGCCGAGGCGGGCCGGGTTGCGAGGATCATCGGATGGGAGAGCGTGTGCGGCATCGAGCTCTCCGGAGGAAAGCGGATCGCATGCGAGGCCGTGATCCATGCCGGACCCTGGCGGGCGGATCCCTTCCTTCCTTTCCAGGCCTGCGCGGGCGGCGCGTTGCGTCTCGCCGCCGGCGCGCTGCCGGCCCATATCCGCCTCGCGGGCTCCGCGGAGCTGCCGCCGGAGCCGGTCGCCTGCGCCCGACTCGACGACCGCGCCTTCGTCTGCCCCTGCATGGATGTGACGGTGGCGGAGATCCGCGATCTCGTTTCCGCCGGCGATGCTCATGTCGAAGTGCTGAAGCGCCTGACCGGCTGCGGCATGGGTCCCTGCCAGGGCATGCCTTGCTGGGACAATCTCGCTGCCGCCCTCGCCCATCTCACGGGCCAGCCCGCCGAGAGCTTCGGGCATCCGAGCTACCGCGCACCCCGCGCCGGGCTGACCCTGGCCCAGGCCGCCGGCCTCGCCGATCTCGTCGCGCCGGAGCCTCCCTCGTGAAGGCGAGCGTCGCCATCATCGGCGGCGGCATGCAGGGGCTGATGCTGGCCTTCTGTCTCGCCGAGCGCGGCATGAAGGATGTCGCCGTGTTCGATGCCGGCTATTGGCAGGGCGGCGCCTCCGGGCGCAACGGGACTATGGTGCGCGGCGGATTCTCCTCGCCGGAATGGACGCGCTTCTTCGGCCATTCCCATCGGCTCTGGCTCGGCCTGTCCCGCCGGCTCGGCCATAATGTCATGTACACCCAGCGCGGCTATGCGATCCTGGCGGAATCCGACCGGACCGCCGGCGTGATCGAGGAATCCCTGCAGGTCCAGCGCGCCTGCGGCGTTGCCTCCCATCCGCTTTCGCAAGACGAGCTCGCGCGGCGGATTCCCATCATCGCGCGCGCTCGCGTCAAATCTGCGATGATCTTCGAGGATGGCGGCACCGCGCCCCATCACGCTGTCATGAAGGGCTTGCGCGCCGCCTGCGAGGAGCGCGGCGTCGCGCTCAATTACGGCACCGCGATTACGGCCATCGAGCGGGAGAACGGCCGCGCCGCCGGTGTGTGGTGCGGCGAGGCGCTCGTCACCGCCGATGCCACGGTGATTGCGGCCGGTGCCCACAGCCCCGCCATCGCCGCGCTGGCGGGGATCGAGTTGGAAGGCCGGCCCTGGCGGCTGGAGGCGATGGCGACCGAGCCGCTCCGCCCGGTGCTCGACCCGGCGCTGGCCCTTCTCGACCGCACCGTCTACATGCACCAGACCGCGCGCGGCGAGATCGTCGGCGGCTGCGAGGTTCATGGCGATTTCGCCGGCGCGACGCTGGCCTCCGATCTCCCGGTGATGGCCCACTACGCGCGCCACCTCGTGGAGTTGATGCCTTCCCTCGCGGAGCTGCGCATCCTCAGGCAATGGGCCGGCATCATCCACGCCTCGGCGGATTTCGCCCCGCTGCTCGGGCCCCATCCCGACTGCCGCGATCTCTGGATCTCCGCCGGATGGAGCTATGGCGTCATGGGGGCACCCGCCGCCGGCGCGCTGCTGGCGGACGCCATCGCTACGGGCCGCATCGACGACCGCATGGCGCCCTTCGCCGTCGACCGCAAGCGCCGCGGCCGGCTGATCCGCGAAGCGGCCATCGTCGTGTCGGATTGAACTCCGGACCCAGGGATTCCTTCTCTGGCGCTAGCGTCCGCCGCCATCGCGGCTATACCCGCCGCACCCATGTCCTATTCCCTGACTACTGGCACCACAGTTAGCTGTGAAGTTGGATTCCTCGCCATAGTACGTCAGAGCACTGGGAGAGCCGCCGCCTGAATTCGCGCAGCCTTGGAGAATCAGGGCACAGAGCCACCAGGTGCGGACATGTCTTAATGCGGTCATCGCTGATGTTCCCGCTTTTCGAATTCCTCGCGCCGGGCCGGCACGGTGAAGGCCCTGGCGACAGGGGCCCCCGTTCAATCTTTACTGAGCGGTCACGCCGTTAAGTATCGTTGATCGTCTCGTGCTGCGCTGGAACTATGATTTCGAGCAGTTCGCAGTCGTCCGACCAACCCACCACTGTGTGTCGAATACCCGGCGGTTGGAGCCAGCAGGAGCCTGCCTCAAGCCGCTGCACACCGACGCCTTCGAAGTCGGTTTGGAACCAGCCCTTGAGGCAGTACACCATTTGGAACTGTACATTGTGGTGGTGGCGAAGGCTCAACTCGGGACGAAATGGTGCCGTCATCCGGATCACGTGCGCTTCCGCGAAGCCACTCGTCGCCTCTGCGATTCCGAGATCTCGGTAAGCGGAGTAGTCTCGCAGCCCTCCCGTCTTGAAATCGCGTTCATCGAGGTGACTGATCGTGAATCGCTGTGCAGCCGGTTTCATCATGAGTTCCCCGTTCAGCAGTTACGAGGCCGTCAATGATGCTCCTCGATGACCCGACAGGCCAGAAGGCGCTGCGGATGAGTGAGATTGTTGAAACTACTTCCCCGACCCGGTCTGGCCGAAATTCGGCGGCAAGGCCGCAGGGCCCTGGTCGCCGCTGCTGAAGAGCCCGAATACCCCGCGCAGGAATCCCGGCGCCAGCGCCGAGAGCGGATTGACCGAGATGGTCGGCTGGGACAGCTTGCCGGTGGCGGTATAGACGGCAGCGAAGACGCCGCTGCCTTTGCCCCCCGTCAATAGGAAGCCGACGATCGGGATCTGGCCGAGCACGCTGTTGAGAGCATAGGCGGGCACCACCGTTCCCTTCAGATCGATCTGGTCGGTGCCGTAATCGAAGAAGCCGGTGGCCGTGAGCCCGAGGGAGGGACCCCAGGTGCGGGCGAGCGGCACGTCGATCCGCCCGCCGGCCTTGGTGAAATCGGCCTCGAAGCGATACATCTGGAATCCCTGCCCCGTCATCGCGTCCAGGACCCCGGTGAAGGTCGCGATCGTCAGCAGGCGCACCAGCGCCGATTGGTTGACGAGCCGATATTCCGTGACCTCGGCGCGGCCCTTGATGGGGCGCTTCGGATCGTTGTCGGGAGCCGTACCGGTGATGGTGAGCTTGCCGCCGACGACGCTGTCGATGACGCCCAGGATCTTCAGCGCGGTGCCGGCATCTTCGGCGACAACGGAAAGGCGATGCTTGCCATCCGCCGCCGGCAGCCAGCTTATCGTCATCGGCTTCCCGCCGCGCGGCGTCCCGGCGGCCTGGAGCTTCTGCCAGTGGAGCCCGTCATAGTCGAAGGAGAAGTGGATGTCGTCGATCTCCCGGTCCGGGCCGATGATGACCCGGGTGAGATGATCGGTGACAATGGTGAAGGGGCGGGTCGGCTTGCCATCCTCCGCGGCCGAGTGGCTGGCGAGCGTGCTCTTGCCGATGAAGGGCTCGGCATCGAACTCGCCGCCGCCAATCCGGGCATCGATCCGCTCACCGGAAAAATCGAGGGCGACATTGTCGAGCCGGGTCCTGCCCAGGGTCATATGGCGGAAGCCGATGTAGACGAGCTTGCCCCGGGGATCGAAACGCCCGTCACCATCGCCGGAGAGATCACTGGCCTCGAAGCGGAAATCGGTGATGGCCAGGGGGCGGTCGCCCTGCAGCGTGAGGCGGATGCTGGCGCGGGCCGGCGCGTCGGGCGGCTTGCTCCATTTGAAGACGTCGATCGCCGCCGATGCCCTGGTCAGGTCGAAATCGGCAGCGATGTCCTTCGGCCCGCTGCGTGGATTCGTATAGACGAGATCGACATGCAGCGGTCCGTTCACGATCTGGCGATAGTCGAATCCGAGACCGGCCAAGGCATCGGTGCTGGTATCGGCGGCCATCGTGATGCGGTCGCTATACTCGGCCTCCGATGGAGCGAAGCGCGAGTCCCAGCGCACCGTGGCCGGGATACCGCCGAAGCGCCCATTGCCGAGGGCCAGCATCCCCTCGGTATCGATCTTCAGCTCGATATTGGCATCGGTCGCATCGCGTCCGAGGAAGATCTTGGCGAGGCTTCCCTGCTCGATCCTGGCATGGGCGTCAATGCGCAGCTCCCCTGCCCTCAGGTGGTTGCGGGCCGGGAGCTGAAGCTGCAGGTGAGTGGAAACTTTGCCGGAGGCAGATGCCGGGTTGAGGCCCATCTTGCTCGGGTAGCCCAGCGGCGCGTGATCGAGAAGCTCGAGGGCATCCTTCAGCGGCCCCTCGATATCTCCTTCGACGGCGACGATCTGATCGGGCTTGTCCAGGCCGGTGATGGTGAGATGGCCGGTCTTGGCCGTGATCTTGCCGACCGTGGCCCCGGTGAAATCGGCGGTGAACTTCGTGGCGTCGAAGCTCGCCGTGCCTTTGGCGCCGCGGATCGGCGGCATGGGGCGGAAATAATGCAGCCCCAGACCGTTCGCCTTCATGGTCCCGCCGAAGGCAAGGACCTGCGCCGCGTCCAGATCGCCGCCCGGAAAGGCAACGTCGAACTTGACCTCCACCTTCTCCACCAGGCCCTGGTCGATGTTCTGAACCACCCAGTCGCGCGCGCCGTCCTTGCCTTTCTGGCCGCGCGGCCAGAGATCCGGCAGGCGGCCGACGGGGATGTTTGCCACCCTCGCGCTGCCGGCGACCCTGAGGCGTCCGGTCTTGCCGATATGGTAGGAGGTGAGGCCGGTGAGCCTCGCCTGGGCAGAGATCAGCGGGCCGCCGAGATCGAGCGTCAGCTCGTCGACCCGCACGGAATCCCGGCCGGAATCGAGCTGGCCGACCAGGGCCAGGCTCGTGATGGGCAGGGGCGCCTGGAAATGCTGGGGCAGGTCGATGGTGCCGGGGCCCCCGCCCAGGGAAAAATGGACCGGGCCCGTGGTGCCATCGATATTGATCATGGTCCCGATGGTGCCGTTGAACTGGAAATGGGAGCTGGCGAGGCCTGCCAGATCCGGCTCGAAGAGCCCGAAGGAGGCGATGTCGAGCCCGCTGAACTTGCCCTCCAGGCTGATCTCGGCGCTGGCCGCGTCGAAGACGAAGTCGGTGTCGACGACAGCGGGGTTGCCCAGCTCGGCGATCTGGAGCGACATCTTGCCGATGATGCCCTGGCTGTCGCGCAACAGCTCGATATCGATCTTGGGGACATGCCAGGTGAGGCCCGTGCGCTGATCCTCGAGATCCACGGTGCCGTCGATGAAATGCGCGCGCCGGAGGTAGCCGACCGCCGTATCGAGATTGGGCGGCCCTGTCAGGTTTTGCAGGAATTCGGGAATGAACTGGTTCGGCTGCCCTTTCCGGGCGGCCGCGGTCAGGAACTGGAATCGTCCGTCCTTGTTCCGCCGCATATGGATCTGCGGATTGTAGAAATCGATGGTGGTCGGTGCCACCAGCCCGCGCAAGAGGCCGCGCAGGCTGATGTCGATGCCGAGCTGCGGCACGCTCGCCAGCACCCGGCCATCCTTGGTCACCGCCCTCACATGGGTTGCGCGGAGCCCGATGAGCCGCTGGCCCCCGGTCCAGGCGATGACCAGATCGTCGAGCTTGATGTGGACATCCCCGCTCGGCGGCGTCAGCCCCCGCTCGATATAGGGAATCAGGAACTGGAGATGGAAGGGGCGCCCCTCGGAGAAGCGATAGGCGGCGAAGCCGGCCACGATCACCAGGCCGGCGACCAGCGTCCCGATCACCTCGAGGCCGATGCGCAGGCTGCGCCGAACCAAGTCTAGCTATCCTTGACCCGGGAGCGTCAGTTCAGCAGTCTGCGGCCAGCGACGACAAGACATCATGACCGCTTCCCTCAGCATTCCCTTCATCGACCGGCTGCCTCTTCCTGGCAATGCGGCGCGAGCCGCCCTCGGCCTGGACCGGACCGCCGACGGGCCTGCCTTTCTGCAACGCCTGGCTGGGTCATCGGAGGGTCGCGCCTTCCTGGCTGCTATCTTCGGCAATAGCCCCTTCCTCGGCCAGTTGCTGATGAGCGAGTCGGATATCGTCGAGGCATTCCTAGCCCAGGATCCCGCCGCTGTCTTGGCCGATTTGCTCGCAGAGTTGACCCGCGCCGGGCCGGACGGCGACACGGCACAGCTGATGCGGAGGCTGCGCCGCGCCCGCCGCCGCGCGGCCCTGCTGATCGCACTTGCCGATATCTGCGGCAGCTGGGATCTGGAGCAGGTGACCGGCGCTCTCAGCGATGTCGCCGATGCCGCGCTCATGCTTTCCGCTGACCATCTGCTGCGGCGTGCCGCCGAAGCGAGAGACCTCGTTCTGCCCTCCCTCGATCGGCCGAGCGAGGATTCCGGCCTCGTGATCATCGCCATGGGCAAGCTGGGCGCGCGCGAGCTTAACTACTCCAGCGACATCGATCTCATCGTCCTCTACGACCGGGACAAGGTCGACTATCGCGGCCGACGCACGCTCCAGGATTGCTTCGTGCGCCTGGCGCGAGATCTGGTTCGCCTCCTCCAGGATCACACCGAGGATGGCTATGTCTTCCGCACCGACCTCCGGCTGCGCCCCGACCCGGGCTCGACGCCCCTGGCCATGACCGTGCTCGCCGCTGAGACCTATTACGAGGGCATGGGTCAGAACTGGGAGCGCGCCGCCATGATCAAGGCGCGCGCCGTGGGCGGCGACCCGAAATCGGGCGCGGAGTTCCTGCGGCATCTGCGCCCCTTCGTCTGGCGCAAGCATCTCGATTTCGCCGCGATTCAGGATATCCATTCCATCAAGCGCCAGATCCACGCGGTGAAAGGCCACCGCGAGATCGCCGTCGGCGGCCACAACATCAAGCTCGGGCGCGGCGGCATCCGCGAGATCGAATTCTTCGCCCAGACCCAGCAGCTGATCTGGGGCGGCCGGCTGCCGGAGCTGCGCCAGCCGGGGACTTGCGCGGCGATCCGCGCGCTGGTTGCCGCCGACCGGGTAACCGGGTCCACGGGCGAGGCGATGATCCAGGCCTATCGCTATCTCCGCCATGTGGAGCATCGGCTCCAGATGGTGGACGACCGTCAGACCCAGACGCTTCCCCCGGCGGGCGATGAGCTCGAGGCCATTGCTCGCTTCTGCGGCCATCCGGATGCTGCGGCCTTCGCCGAGACCTTGCTCCATCATCTGGGTCAGGTCGAAGATCACTATGCCGAGCTGTTCGAGGAGGCGCCGACCCTCTCAGGCCCCGGCAGCCTGGTCTTCACCGGCACGGAGAACGATCCGGACACGGTCCGGACCCTGGCCGAGCTCGGCTTCAAGGATGGCGCCTCGATCTCGGCGGCGATCCGCGGCTGGCATGCCGGCAGGGCGCGGGCCATGCGATCGACCCGCGCCCGCGAGCTGCTGACGGAACTGATGCCAGCCTTGCTCCAGGCCCTCGGCCGCACCACCCAGCCGGACGAGGCTTTCGGTCGTTTCGATGCGTTCCTCCACGCCCTTCCTGCCGGTGTGCAGATATTCTCCCTCCTCTATTCCAACCCCGGCCTGCTCGATCTCATGGCCGAGATCATGGGCGGTGCGCCGCGTCTGGCCGAGCATCTCAGCCGCAACCCCGCACTCCTCGACGCCGTGCTGACCAGCGGCTTCTTCGGCCATGCCCCGGCGCGCCACGAGCTGGTGCAGGAGCTCGATCACCTGCTCGGCACGGCCGGCGACCTCCAGGATATCCTCGACATCGCCCGGCGCTGGGTCCGGGACCGGCAGTTCCAGATCGGCGTCCATGTGCTGCGCGGAACGACCGATGCCGAGCACGCCGCCGGGCCGCTGAGCGACATTGCGGAGACCGTCATCGCCGGGCTCCAGCCGCGGATCGAGGCCGCCTTCGCCGAACAGCATGGTCGGCTCCCCGGCCGCGGCATGGTGACCGTGGCCCTGGGCAAGCTGGGCAGCCGCGAGATGACCATTGGCTCGGATCTCGATCTGATCTTCATCTACGACGCCCCGCCGGGGCTCGAGCGCGCCGGCTGGGACACGCTTTTGTCCGATGGACCGAAGCCGCTCGCGCCGATCCACTACTACGCCCGCCTCGCCCAGCGCATGATCGCTGCCATCACGGCTCCCACGGGCGAGGGCCGCCTCTATGAGGTGGACATGCGCCTCAGGCCCTCGGGCAATTCCGGGCCCATCGCCTCCAGCCTCGAGGGCTTCCGGCGCTATCAGCAGGCCGATGCCTGGACCTGGGAGCATATGGCGCTGACCCGCGCCCGCGTCGTCGCCGGCAACCGCGGCTTCGCGCTCGAGGTCGAAACGGCGCTGCACGAGGTGCTGACCCGCCCGCGCGATCCGGAGAAGCTGATCGCCGATGTCGCCGCCATGCGCCGGCGCATCGCCCAGCAGCATCCGGCCGATCGGGCCTTCGAGCTGAAGCATATGGCGGGCGGCATGGTCGACATCGAGTTCATCGCCCAATATCTGATGCTGCGCCACGCCGCCAAGCGGCCGAGCGTGCTGGCCCATGGCACCGACGGGGCCCTGGTCGCACTCGCCCGGGCCGAGCTCCTGTCGGAAAGGGACTTCGCCCGACTCCGTGGCGCGCTCAGCCTGTGGCGGCGGCTGCATGGCTATCTGCGGCTCACGGTCGGCGAGCGCTTCGAGGAAGGGAGCCTGGCGCCTGCGATCGCGCGCCGCCTGGCGGAGATCGGCGGCGCGGTTGACTACGCGACGCTGCGCAAGCAAATCTCCGCCACGGCTGCGGCGGTTCACGCCATCTATGTCAGGATTGTCGAGGCACAGGAGGAGCGCGCATCATGAGTCTCAAACCCGGCGACAAGGCCCCGGATTTCACGCTGGCCACCGACGGCAACGGCAAGGTCAGCCTTTCCAAGCTCAAGGGGAAGAAGGTCATCCTCTACTTCTATCCCAAGGACGATACCTCGGGCTGCACGGCGGAGGCCTGCGGCTTCCGCGACAGCTTCCCGCGCTTCGGCAAGAGCGACGCCGTGGTCATCGGCCTCAGCCGCGACAGCGTCGCGAGCCACGACAAGTTCAAGAAGAAATACGAGCTCCCCTTCACCCTGGCCTCCGACGAGGACGGCAAGGTCTGCGAGGCCTATGGCACCTGGGTGGAGAAGAGCATGTATGGCCGCAAATACATGGGCATCGAGCGCGCCACCTTCCTGATCGACGAGAAAGGCGTCATCCGCAATG
>DATBBO010000692.1:0-10284 GCA_036270995.1 Dongiaceae bacterium
TCCTTGATGTCGTAGGTCTCGACGATCTGGATGCCGGGCGCCTTGGCCAGGGCCTCCTTCATGCCTTCGAGCCGGCGCTGCAGATTGGTGGCGCCGACGCTGGTGATGATCGCGACCTTGCCCTTGCCGCCCAGCAGCCGGACGGTTTCCTCGCCCATGATGCGCCCCGACGCGTAGTCGTCGACGCCGTAGAACGCCATCCGCTTCGACTTGGGCGCGTCGGAATCCCACGTCGTCACCGGGATGCCGGCGTCGACGGCCTTCTTCAGCGGGGCGACGAGCTGGTTCTTATCCGTGGGCGCGATCAGGATGGCGTCTGGGTGGCGGCCGATCACGGCATCGAGGACCGGCACCTGCTGGACAGGATTGAAATCCGGCGCGCCCTGCCATTGGAGCTCCACGCCCAGGGCATCGGCGGCCGCCTGGGCGCCCTTGCGCATGGTGATGTAGAAGGCGTCGGTGGTGAGGCCGGGGATGAGCGCAATCACCTTCTTGTCGCCCGCCCGCGCGGCACTCGGTAGAACAGCGAGAACGGCCATGGCGGCGGCAAGAACAAGCGCGGTCGCTTTCTTCATGACGTCTCCTCCTGATGCGTTGCCCGCCCGTGTTGCGTGGGCGGCTCGGAAATGGCGCGCCAGATCGTAACCACGCCTGAAGAGCCCCGGCAATCGGGATTTCCGGCGCTACCGGCGCAGCGAGCGAGGGTGGGTGTCGTAGCCCGAGGGCCGGCTGCTCAGGCCGCGGCCCGGACGCTCCTGGCAATGCTCTCGATGGCTGCAATGCCGGAAAGATAGGCGCCATGGCAGGTGGCGAAGAAATCCGGAGAGGTGGCCTCACCGGCAAAGAACAGGATGTCGTCCACTGGGCGGGCGAGCTCCTTGCGCTGATGGCCATTGCCCGGCGTCGCCGCCGAATAGGAGCCGAGCGTCCAAGGATCGCCTTCCCAGGCCGTGACGATGGTTCGCGGGGACAGCGCCTTGCGGATCCCGCCACCGAAGACCTTGACCAGCCGTTCCGTCAGATTGTCGACGGAAGCCGCGGCCCCGGCGCGTTCGAGCCAGGACCCGAAGCGCCCGCCGGTGACGCCCACGACATAGTCGAAGCCGAAGGGGCGGAGCTGGACCGACATCGGCGCCTCATCGCCCTCCGCCATGATGGTGGCGCTGGGCGGCGCATCAGGGCCGAAGGGATCATGGGTCAGCATGATGCCGATGCGGTTATGGACCCCCAGCGGCAGCTGGGCGGCAGCCTCGCGCTTCCATGCGGGCAGCGGCGGGTCGAAGGCGATGCGGCCCGAGGCGAGCATGTTGGTGGAGACGGTCATCAGGAGGCGGCGTCCCTTCACCGTGCCTTTCGCGCTCTCCACCGCGACACCCCCCTTCCCCCAGCGGACGCGCTCGACCGGCGCGTTGAGCGTCACGGGATTACCGGCCGCCCAGAGGGCGACCAGAGAGCCATAGCCCTCACGCAGCGGCCAGTTCTCCTCGGTGTCGTTATAGGCGACGCTGTCGATGATCGATACCTGGTCGATGTCGCGTGAGGTCCCCAGCGTGAACCAATAGGCGATGAAGGGCGCCCAGCGGTTCTCGAGATCCACGACATCGGCGACCGCAACATCATCGCCGCGGGCAACCGCCGCAGTGATGGCCGCGTCATTGGCCTCGCGGAGCGCAAAGAGCTCCTCCCGCATCTCGGCCGTCGCCCAGCCATCGCCGGCATAGATGTTGGTCCGCCAGGCGCCGTCCTTGCGGTAGTGGAAGCCGAAGCGATCGGCGATAGCGACGAAGGGATTGAGGCTCGCCGAATGCATCCAGTGGCAGCCGAGATCGAAAGGCATGCCGGGGGCGAGCTCTTCCGTATAGGCGCGCCCGCCGATGCGGTGCGAGGCTTCGAGCAGATGGAAGCTCAGGCCGCGCTCCGCCGCCGCCTTGGCGGCAGACAAGCCGGCCGAGCCCGCGCCCACGATGACGACGTCAACCTCCGATGCGGCCACGATCATCTCCCGGTCGATTGCCCGGGTGATATAGCCTGCCCCGGCGCCGCCCGGCCAGCCCGAAACGGCGGGCTCTCGCGGAGGTTGCGGCCCGAGGCTATTCTCGCCTCATGGGGCCGAGAAGCGACAGCGAGCGTCTCCACAGCCTGGCGCGCTTTGCCGGCCGGCTCATCGACCGGTTTGCCGGCGACGCGCTCGATGACGCGGCGATGCGCGAAATCGCGCCCCGTCTCGTCGAGGCGCTGAGCGGAAACGTCGCGATCGACGGTGTTTTCGTCGCCCTGCTGCATCGCAACGCGCCGCCGACGGTCGTCTCACAGACGAGCTGGCCCGAACCGAATCCGCGCTATGCCGAAGGCCCATATCTTCTCGACCCCTTCTACGAGATCTTCCTCAAAAGGCCCGAGGGCGGGTGCTTTCGTCTGGGCGAGCTGGTCTCCCGGGGATTCACCCGCACGGAATATTTCCGGAGCTATTACCGCCATCTCGATCTGCGCGACGAGATCGGGTACGTGCTGCCGTTGGACGGCGAGAGCGCTGCGCATGTCTCGCTGGCGCGATCGCTGAAGCTTCCCCGCTTCACCCGCCGGGAGCATGCCTGGCTGATGGCCGCCCAGCCCATCGCGGAAGCGCTGATGCGCCGGTTGTGGCTCGGCCAAACCGAGCGGCTTGCCGCCGGTGCTGCCGCACGCTCCTCATTGCATCATGCCCTCAATCACGCCCTCGCACGCTTCGGCAGCGCGCTGCTGACGGAGCGCGAGGCGGAGGTCGTGCAACTCCTGCTGCGGGGAAACACGGTGAAGGCCATCGCACGATCTCTCGACATCGCGCCCGGCACGGTTCGCAATCACCTGAAGCAGATCTATCGCAAGCTGGGCGTGACCTCCCAGGGGCAGCTCTTCAACCTGTTCTTCCGCTCCCTGGAGCGAGCCGGTGGCGATCCGGTCGAAAATCCTGCCGGCCTTTCCCTCTGAGGCGACAGAGCGATCTGTCCCATTTGGGATATTGTCCGCGATGGTGGCGAGCGATCACACTTCGAACAACGGCCTTCGAGGCCGGTATCGGAGGAAGCCCATGACCGCCGCGACCGCGACGACGCTGATCAATGACCACGCCCAGGCGATCTGGCAGAAGGATCGGGATCATTTCCTGCATCCCTGGACCCATTTCGATTCCTTCAAGCAGGAGGGATCTCTCGTCATAACGGAGGGGAGCGGCCCATATGTGATCGATGCCCAGGGACAGCGCTATCTGGATGGCATCGGCTCGCTCTGGTGCATGGGCATCGGCTATGGCCGGGAGGAGATGGCCGAGGCTATCGCCGATCAGGTGCGCCGCCTCGCCTTCTTCAACACCTTCGTCGATACCACCAATCCGCCAGCGGCGGAGCTGGCGCACAAGCTAGCCGAGCTCGCCCCGGGCAGCCTGAACCATGTCCTCTTCGCCTGCACCGGCTCGGATGCCAACGATTCTGCCGTCCGCCTCAGCCACTATTACCATGCCCGGCGCGGCGAGCCGCAGCGCCGGCATATCATCTCGCGCATCGACGCCTATCATGGCAGCACCTATCTCGGCATGTCGCTGACCGGCCGGCAGGGCGACCGCTCGACGAGCTTCCACTACATCACCGATATCGTTCATCACGTCTCCTCGCCTTATGTCTATCGCCGGCCACGGGGCATGAGCGTGGAGGCCTTCTGCGACTTTCTGGTCGAGGAGCTGGAGGCGAAGATCCAGGCGCTGGGGCCCGAGACCGTGGCCGCCTTCATCGCCGAGCCCATACTGGGTGCCGGCGGCGTGCTGGTTCCTCCACCGGGCTATCACGCCCGGACGCGAGAGCTCTGCCGGCGTCATGGCATCCTTTACATCTCCGACGAAGTGGTGACCGCCTTCGGACGGGTCGGCCACTGGTTCGCCTCGAAGGACGTCTTCGGCATCGAGCCCGATATCATTACTTCGGCCAAGGGCCTCACCTCGGGCTATGTGCCGCTGGCGGCGGCGATTTATTCGGACGAGATCCACGAGGTGATCAGCGCGCCCGATGTCGATGCCTGGTTCACCCATGGCTTCACCTATTCGGGCCACCCGGTCGCCTGTGCCGCCGGGCTGAAGAACATCGAGATCATGACGCGCGAGGATATCTGCGGTCATGTCCGCGAGATCGGCGCGCATTTGGAATCGCAGCTCGCGGAGCTCTACGATCTGCCCATCGTCGGCGATGTGCGCGGCCGCAACTTCATGATGTGCACCGAATATGTCGCCGACCGGTCGACCGGCCGCCTGTTCGAGCCGGGCGTCAATATCGGCAAGCGCATCGCCCGGCACTGCCAGTCGCAAGGCCTGATCGTGCGCCCGCTGGAGCATCTGAACATCATGTCGCCGGCGCTGATCCTGACCCGCAGCCAGGTCGACGAGCTGGTGGAGAAGCTCGAGGCCGGCATCAGGGCGACGGTGGACGAGCTGATCCGCGAAGGCGTCCGTATCGCTTAGACGGGGTGGCGCTGCCGCGCCAGGCCCGCCCGCTCTCTGCCGCCTGCCAGCTGAGGAGCGCCGGCAGGCCCAGAGCGAGGTCGCGTGCTCGCTTCAGGATCGATAGCGCGAGCGCCATCTCCGGCCCGACGCCGAACATGCCGCCGAGCAGGATATAGGCGCCTTCCTGAACGCCGAGGGCATTCGGGACGGCGAAGGCGACGCTCCGGATGGCGTAGAGCAGGCTCTCCACCACCAGCACGGCCCCAAAGCCGAGAGGCGCACCCATGAATCTCAGTGCGAGCCAGGCCTCGACTGCCGCTGCCACCCAAGCGGCGAGATGCAGCAGGAAGCTCACGACCAGGCCACGACGCCGATGATAGACGGCCCGGATGGCCGCCTGAATAGTTGCCGCCCCGATGGTCGCACTGACGGCCCATTGGCGCAGGATCCGTCTCGCGAAGCGTTCGATGATCGAAAAGCCCCATCGCTGCATGAGAATGACGGCAACTGTGATCCCGATGGCGCCGGCGAGACAGGTGGCACCCAGCACGCCGATCGACGCCTCGGGATGGAGTGCCAGCAGAATGCCGAGACCGACCGCCGTGTAAGTGATCTGGCCCAGCAGTTCCATGGTCGCGTCGACGATCGACGAGGCCGCAGCCATCATGCCAGCCAGGCCCGCGACGGTCGCCGATCGGGCGCCGAGGAAGTAGCCGCCGACTTGCGACAGCGGCAGCACCTCCGACCCGCCGTCCCGGACCAGCCGCGCCCAGATCAGCATCCAGGGGGGAACCCGCTCCGCGTCCGGCAGCAGGACCCACCAGGCAATCCCGCAAAGGACGCCGACGCCAAGATGGACCATGACGATCGTCAAGAAGCCGAGCCATCCGACTTCGCTCAGCGCAGCGCCCACATCGGCGAAGCCATAATGGCCCACCATGAGCGTGACGACGCCGAGACCCGTCATGAATGCGAGAAGGGCGAAAAGCCTCATGCCCGCACTATAGGCCGAGAAATGTCTCCGTCGGCGCCGGAAAGCGACTGGATCTCAGGTAGCCGGCTGCTCTTTCCTGCGGCCGAGGCTCCAGAGCCTGAGGCCGGAGAGAGCCACGTTCGCCATGGCCGGCAGGAATTGCGGCCGCAGCAGATGCTCGTCGAAGCTGTCCATGCGACGGCGATTCTCGGCGTAGCAATCTTCGAGGAAGCTGCGGAAATTGAATCCGTCCAGGAAGACGCTGGCCTGGGTCGCCGCGAAATTCTTGCCGTCGCCGCCCTCGGCCCCCTTCCGTACGGTGCCAGCCATGCGCCGGAAGGCTCGTATGTAGTATCTGAGCGAGGTGACGCCGCGGAGCACGCTCGCGGCGCGCCCATGCCGCACCTCCCGAAGCGCCATCCAATTCACGAAGAACACGATATGGCGGGTCTCCTCATGCATCAGCACCTCGAAGATGGAGAACATCTCCTCGGGCAGGAATCCGGACTGCCGCGCGATCTTGAAGACACCGAAGCCGAGGAAGGAATCGAGGCATTCGCCATAGCCGAAATCGATGAAGGCCGTTTCGATATCGGCGGGAAGCGGCTCCAGCGGGGGCTCGTCGATCTCGATCTTGTAGCGCTCGATCATGACCTCGAGCAGCCGGGCATGGCGGGCCTCTTCCAGGCCCTGGAGTGCCACGGCCTCATGGATGACCGGATCGTCGATGGTCTTGGCGAACTCGTTGACGATCGCGCCTGCCCTGCGCTCGGTCCGCAGGACCTCCTGCCAGAACGGAACCGAGCGAAGCCGTTCATGCGCCGGCCCGTCGAGTTCGGGCCAGGGCAAGGTGTCAGGATTGTAATCCGGGTGACTCGCGACGAACTGCCGGCAAAATCGCTCTTTGTGCTCCTGAGACCCTATCTTCATCTAAATCCCGTCGCCTGCTGTGTAGTCTGGCTTCTAATAGGGGACGGAAGTCGCGCCAGTCAACATGGCCGCTTGTCGCGGCCGAGCCGGCTATTCCCCGTAAGGGACCCAGACGTTCTTCACCTGCGAGGCCCGGCGCAAATATTGCGGGCCCTGCCCCTCGGCGGACAACCAGTCGCGCGGCCGGCCATGGCTGACCCAGGTCGCCTTCAGATTGCCGGCGGATTCGCGCTCCACCATGGTGCTGCCGGCCTGCGAGCCGACATACCAGAGGGCCACCACATCGTCATGCTGGGCCAGGATTTTCGCCAGCTCGTCGCGCGCACCGGTGACAATATTGATCACGCCCGGCGGAAGATCGCTCGTGTCGAAGACCTGGTAGAGATCGGTCGCGATCAGCGCATGGCGCGATGAAGGGACGGCGATGACACGGTTGCCCAGGGCCAGCGCCGGCAGGACCAGCGAGACGAAGCCGAGCAGCGGCGCCTCGTCGGGACAGACGATGCCCATGACTCCCCAGGGCTCGACCATGGCGAGGGTCACGTTGCGCGTCCGTGTCGCGTGCACGGCACCGTCGAATTTGTCCGCCTGGGCGGCGTAGTAAAACATGCGCCGGATCGCGAGGCTCACTTCCGCTTCCCCGGCCTCGGCTCCGGCGCCGGTCAGGCTTGCGACCCGCGCCTCGAATTCCGCCGCGCGGGCGGCGAGGTTCTCGGCGAGGTAGTAGAGGACCTGTGCGCGGTTGTGACCGGTTGCGGCACCCCAGGCCTTGGCCTGATGCGCCGCCTCGACGGCGTTGCGGATATCCTTGCGGTTGCCGAGGCCCGCCTGGCCCGCGGGATGGCCGTCGGCGCCCAGCACCGTATAGCTGTAGCCCGAATCGGGCCGCGCCTGCTTGCCGCCGATATAAAGCTTGGCGGTGCGGTCGATGCCGGGAAGGCCCCGCATCGGCGTCTGCGCATCGGCCACAGGCAGGGCGGAAGGCTCGGGCTCCGCAGTCTCCGGGCTTGCCACAGGCTCCGCCTTTTCAGAGGGCGTCCGAAGATATTCCCACATGCCTTCGCGTCCGCCCTCGCGGCCGAAGCCGCTTTCGCGATAGCCACCGAAGCCCGAAGCCGCATCGAAGAGATTGGTCGAATTGATCCAGACGACACCCGCCTGGAGCCTTGAGGCAGTCTCCATGGCAAGGCCGATCGATTCCGACCAGACCGAGGCGGCGAGCCCGTAGCGCGTATTGTTGGCGAGCGCGATCGCCTCGTCGGGCGTGCGGAAGCTCATGCTCACCAGCACCGGCCCGAAGATCTCCTCTGTCGCAACCGTCGAGGCAGGCTCGACCTCGGTCAGCAGCGTGGGCGGGTAGAACAGGCCCTTCTGCGGCAATGCCGTACCCGGCTGGAAGCAGGCGGCTCCCTCAGCGCAGCCCTTCTCCACCAGGCGGCGGATGCGCTCGAGCTGGACCGGGGCAACGATGGCGCCGATATCGATCGACTTGTCCAGCGGATCGCCGACGCGCAGATGGGCCATCCGGGTCTTGAGCTTGGCGTGGAATCGCGCCGCGATCCCCTCCTGCACCAGGAGCCGCGAGCCGGCACAGCAGACCTGGCCCTGGTTCAGCCAGATCGCATCGACCAGCCCTTCGATGGCGCTGTCCTGATCGGCGTCGTCGAAGACGATGAAAGGCGATTTGCCGCCCAGCTCGAGCGACAGCTTCTTGCCGCTGCCTGCGGTCAGCTGCCGGATCTTCCGGCCGACCTCGGTCGAGCCCGTGAAGGCGATTTTGTCGATCCCGGAATGGGCCACGACCAGGGCCCCGGTCTCGCCATCGCCGGTGACGATGTTGACGACGCCATCGGGAAGCCCGGCCTCCTTGACGATCTCGGCGAAGGCGAGCGCGGTCAGCGGCGTGTATTCGGCGGGCTTCAGCACCACCGTGTTTCCCGCCGCGAGCGCCGGGGCAATCTTCCAGGCCAGCATCAGCAGCGGGAAGTTCCAGGGGATGATCTGGCCGCAGACGCCGAGCGGCACGGCGCCGAGAAACTCCGTCTCGGCGAGCTCGGCCCAGCCGGCATGGTGATAGAAATGGCGCGCCACCAAGGGTACGTCGATATCGCGGGATTCGCGGATCGGCTTGCCGTTGTCGATGGATTCCAGCACGGCCAGCAGGCGCTCCCGCTTCTGGACGTGACGGGCGATAGCGTAGAGATGGCGGGCGCGGAGATTACCGGGCAGCGCCGCCCAGGGCCCGAAGGCCGCTCTCGCTGCGGCCACGGCTTTGTCAACATCGGCGGCACTGCCTTGGGCCGCTCTCGCAAGCAGCGCCCCGGTCGCAGGATTCGTGACCTCGAAGCGCTGGCCCTCTGCGGGCGGGACGAAAGCGCCGCCGATGAAATGATCGAAGCTGCGGCCATGGGCCTCGAGCCAGGCCGTCGCATGGCCGGCGGCCTCCGGCGCCGGTCCGTAGTCCATGCTGCGAAGGATGTCCTTGATGGCGGGCATGGCGGCTCCTTCAGCCGACGGCGTGGCGGTTGGCGGCGGAATAGCGGCCCGTCGTGAAATGCTCGATCTGGCGCTCGATATCGCCGAGCAGCGTGCTGGCGCCGATGCGGAAGAGATCCGGCAGAAGCCAGGGCTCGCCCACCTCCTCCTTCATCAGGGAAAGCCAGGTGAGCGCGTCCTTTGCACTGCGGAGCCCGCCCGCCGCCTTGAAGCCCACGCGAGCGCCGGTCTCGTCCTGATATTCGCGGAGCGCCCGCAGCATGATGAGGCTGACGGGCAGGGTCGCGTTGACCTCCTCCTTGCCGGTGGAGGTCTTGATGAAATCGGCACCCGCCATCATGGCGACGAGGCTCGCCTTGTAGACATTGCGCAGGGTCGCGAGATCGCCGGTCGCAAGGATCGCCTTCATATGCGCCTCGCCGCAGGCCTCCCGCATCGCCCGCAGCTCGTCATAGAGCGCGCTCCACTCCTGGCGCAGCACGTGATGGCGGGTGATGACGATGTCGATTTCGCGGGCACCTTCGCCGGTCGCATAGCGGATCTCCGCCAGGCGCATCGCCAAGGGGGCGAGCCCCGCGGGAAAGCCGGTGGCGACCGAGGCCACGGGAATGCCCGAGCCTTCGAGCGCCTTCACGGCCGGAGCGACCATGGTCGGATAGACGCAGGCCGCTGCGACGATCGGCGGCTCGTCCGCCAGGCCGAGGGCCTCGACGAGGTCGTCGCGCAGCGGCCGGCGGGCCTTGGCGCAGAGGCGGTGCACCCGTCCCGGCGTGTCGTTGCCGGAGAGCGTCGTCAGGTCGATGCATTGGATCGCCCGCACCAGCCAGGCGGCCTGATACTCCTTCTTGACCGTGCGGCGCGCCGCCAGCGTTCCCGTTCGCCGGTCCACGGCATTGGGGTTGACCCGCACCCGCTCGATCCAGTCGGTATTGAGCGCCGTCCCGGGATTGCGCTCGACATTGCTCAGCATGACAGTCATGCGGCGGCGCTCTAAGCCGCGGTCTCGGCCATCAGGGCCTCGACCTCGGTGCGCTTGGGCATCGAAGGCGCTGTCCCGGGCCGAGTCACGGAAATACCGGCGACGGCGCAAGCGAAGCGGACAGCGTCCACCAGTTCCTGTCCCTCGGCGAGCGCGACAGCGAGGCCGCCGTTGAAGGCATCGCCTGCGCCGGTCGTATCCACCACCGGGCCGGCATCGACCGCCGGCACCAGCCTGTGGATCTTGGGGCCATGAACCAGGGCGCCCTTGGCACCCAGGGTCAGCACGACCGTGCCGGCTCCGCGTGCGAGCAGCCGCTCCGCCGCAGCGGTCGCATCCTCGATGCTGCGGACCGACAGGCCGGTCAGCCCCTCCGCCTCGGTCTCGTTCGGCGTCAGGATATCGACCAGCGACATGACCTCGTCGGGGACGGGAGCGGCG
>DATBBO010000693.1:0-5293 GCA_036270995.1 Dongiaceae bacterium
CGAGGTTGGTCGAGACGGTCACGTCCGGCGAGGTGGTGACCACGCGCTCGGACAGCGCGCTGCCGGATTTCGCGAGATCCAGCATCAGCCGGCCGAAGCCCTCCTGCGTCGACATCGTCTCGCCGGCCGGCAGCGAGAGGCGCGGCATGGGCAGCAGCGGGGCGGGCTTGCGCGTCTCCGTCAGCCGCCGGCGGAAGGGCACACGCTCGATGAATCCATGCAGCCGCTCGGCCCCGGCCTCGTCGAGGCCGGCGAAGGGCTCCCACTCCTCGCCGGGCGCAATGCCCTGGGAGTTGCGGAAGGCCTCCATCTGCGCCTCGTTCATCAGCCCGGAGTGATTGTCCTTATGCCCGGCGAAGGGCAGGCCCCAGCCCTTCACGGTATAGGCGACGAAGCAGGTGGGACGGTCGGTCTTCGCCGCCTCGTCGAAGGCCTCCACGATGGCCGCCATGTCATGGCCGCCGAGATTGGTCATCAGGCGATGCAGGCTCGCATCGTCATGGGCCGCGAGCACGCGCTGGATGCCGAGGTCGGTGGCGTGGCTCGCCTCCAGCGCGCGGCGGAAGCCGGCCCCGCCCTCGAAGGTCAGCGCGGAATAGAGATCGTTGGGGCAGTCGTCGATCCAGCGCTGCAGGGAATCGCCGCCCGGCTCGGCGAAGGCGGCACGCAGCAGCTTGCCGTATTTCAGGGTGACGACGTTCCAGCCGACGGTGGCGAAGAAGGATTGGATCTTCTGGAAGAGCTGATCGGCCACCACGCCGTCGAGGCTCTGGCGGTTGTAGTCGATGATCCACCAGACATTGCGGATCTCATGCTTCCAGCCCTCGAGGAGCGCCTCGAAGATATTGCCCTCGTCGAGCTCGGCATCGCCCAGCAGCGCGATCATCCGCCCGGGGGCGCGGCCGAGCAGGCCATGGGTCTGGAGATAATCCTGCACCAGGCTGGCGAAGAGGGTGACGCCGACGCCGAGCCCCACCGACCCGGTGGAGAAATCGACCGGCGCCGTGTCCTTCGTGCGGGAGGGATAGGACTGCACCCCGCCGAAGCCGCGGAAGCGCTCCAGCGCCTCGCGGCTCTGCGCGCCCATCAGATACATGAGGGCGTGGAAGACGGGCCCGGCATGAGGCTTCACCGCAACCCGGTCCTCGGGCCGCACCGCATGGCCGTAGAGCGCCGTCAGCAAGGTGACGGCCGAGGCGCAGCTGGCTTGATGGCCGCCCACCTTCAGCCCGTCGCGGTTCGGGCGGATATGGTTGGCGTTGTGGATCATCCAGGTGGAGAGCCAGAGGGCGCGGCGCTCCAGGGCTTCGAGGCAGGCGATCCGGTCGGTCTCGCCGGCCGCACGGGGCAGGGTGGCGATGCTTGCGGTCATGGGCCGATTATAGTCTTGGCAGGCCCGGCGGGTGATTGCGAAGATGGCGCGCTGATCGGATCAATCATCGGTGAAATTGCGTGAAGCGCCCGAAGAAAACCGAGGAATTGCGCCGCCACGCGCTCGACGCAATCGACCGCCGCATCCTGGCAGCCCTCCAGGAGAATGCGCGAATCGCCAATACGGAGCTCGCCGCCGCCGTGGGCCTCAGCCCCGCGCCCTGCCTCCGGCGTGTGCGGGCGCTCGAGGAAGACGGCGTGATCCGCAAGCATGTGAGCCTGGTCAATCCGGGCGCGGTCGGGCTTCCGGTCAGCGTCTTCGTCTCCATCTCGCTGGAACGCCAGGTGGAGGAGGCTCTGAAGCGCTTCGAGCGGGTGATCCTGGCGCGACCCGAGGTGATGGAGTGCTATCTCATGACGGGCGATGCGGATTACCTGCTGCGGGTCGTCTGCGCCGATCTCGCCGCCTATGAGCGCTTCGTCCTCGACCATCTGACCAAGGTGCCCGGCGTCTCCTCGATCCGCTCCTCCTTCGCCTTGAAGCAGGTGAAGTATTCGACGGCGCTGCCGCTGCTGTGAGGCCGCGCACCGCGCCGGGCTACCGGTTCGCCGCTCCTCGAGCCGGGTCGGTGCGCCGTCGAAACCTTGAATGAACGCCCTGCGGCTACAATTTCCCTTGGAACTCCGAGCCCGGGGTCGCGCGTCTTATGGCGGGAGAAGCTGCGATGAGCGACATCGTCATCAAGCCGAAGGCCAAGATCAAGCCGGAGACGCAACGCCCGCGCCTCCACAAGGTGATTCTGCTCAATGACGACTACACGCCCCGGGAATTCGTCGTCCTCATCCTGAAGGCGGAGTTCCGGATGAGCGAGGACCAGGCCTATCGGGTGATGATGACGGCGCATCAGCGCGGCGTCTGCGTCGTCGCTGTCTATACCCGGGACGTCGCCGAGACCAAGGCGACCCGCGCCACCGAAGCCGGCCGTGCCAAGGGCTATCCCCTGATGTTCACGACCGAGCCGGAGGAATAGCGCGCATTTTTTTGAAGGCGCTGTCCGGAGCAGGCCGGTCCCGGCGTCCTCCGGATGACGCTCGCTGTCGCTTCACCACAGGGGCGTCACACGGCGGGATGCCGTTCCTACTTCAGGAGCTGGCGCTTGCGGCGGGGGCCGAGGGTCTCGCCCCAGGAGATGGCGGCGGCCGCGTATTCCTTGATGGCATGGGCCGAGAGCTCCTCGGCAAAGCGCTCGGCATAAGGCGGCAGGAAGCGCTGGGGATTCCAATGCACGGCGACCCGGAACTCCAGCGGTACTCCTTCCTGGGCGAGCTTCTGCACCCTGAGACCGCTCTTCCGGAGATCCATGGTGCCCGGGAGAATGGCCACGCCGCAATCGGCCCTCACCAGCGAGAGCAAAGTCGCCGGCGCGTTGCTCTCGAGAAAGATATGGGGCCGGATATGGGCCACCTGGCAGGCGGCGTCGAAGAGCTCCCTTGCGCCGAAGCCGTGCTGCAGCAAGAGGAGCGGCATATCCTCGAGGGCATCCACCTCGAGGGTATCCTTCTGGCCCTCGTGCTCGCCATTGCTGACGGCGAAGAGCGGCATGACGCCGACGAGATGGGCGCCCTTGCGCAGATCGGGCTCGTAAGTCGCGAAGGCGAGATGGAGTGTGCCCTTCCGGATCAGATCCAGAAGCATGGCCGAGGGCCCCTCCGTCAACCGGACATCGACCCGCGGCATGGCCTTGCGGAAGCGGCCGAGCACGGTGGGAAAGAGGCGCTGCAGGCTCTGCGGGGTCGCGCCCACCCGGAGCACACCCGCATCCCCGCCATGGAGCACCCGGGCGCGCTCGCGAAAGGCGGCCGCCTCGTTCAGGACCTTGCGGCCATAGGCCAGGAGATCCTCCCCCGCCCCGGTGAGATAGAGGCGCCGGCCCGCGCGCTCGAAGAGCACGACGCCCAATTCGCTTTCCAGATCATGAACTTGGCGCGAGAGCGCCGGCTGGGAGAGGCGGATCTTGCCGGCCGCCTTCGAGACGTTTCCCCCGTTCTCCGCCACGGCGACGAAGTAACGCAAATGCCGCAGTTCCATGCGGGAACTATACCCGAGAAGCATGAAGATTCCGACATATTATGCATTGGATGCACCGTCGGTTTTGGCACTAGATTGACCGCGCGTGGTGGCCGAGCAGAGCGGGCTCGGCGGGTGGGCAAGAAGGCCGCGGACGAGCCTATGCAGTTCGACCTCTATCGGTTCATCGGCGAATGCCAGGACGCTCTCGCGGCGGACCGGCCGCTGAAGGCGATGCGCGAAGTGGTGGCCCGCACGGTCTCGGAGCCGGCATCGATCCTGTCGGCGCTCGGGGAGCCGCGCCGGGCCCAGATCCAGAAGCTCTACTGCGCGCCGGAGCTGACCATCCTCAATCTCGTCTGGGCGCCCGGCATGAGCTTCATGCCGCACAATCACCAGATGTGGGCGATCATCGGGATCTATGCCGGCTGCGAGGACAATGTCTTCTGGCGCCGCATCAAGGACGATGCCGGCGAAAGGGTCGAGCCCGCGGGGGCCAAGCGGCTCGTCGCCAAGGAGGCGGAGCCCCTGGGGCGCGACATCATCCATTCGGTGACCAATCCAATGGCGAGCTTCACCGGCGCCATTCATGTCTATGGCGGCGATTTCTTCGCGGCGGCGCGCAGCGAATGGGACGCCGAGACGAAGCTGGAACGGCCCTACAGCGTGGAGAACGCGCTCCGTCAGTTCGAGGACGCAAATGCGAGCTATGCCGCGGCGGCGGCGCTCGCCGGCAAGGATTTCAAATGATCGGTGCATCGACTCTCGAAGATCTCGTCTCCCGCCTCGCCTGGTCGCTCCTGATCCGGCTCCAATCCAAGGGCATCATCACGCGCGACGAGGTCGCGGGCGAGCTGGAAAGCGCGGTCTCGGATGTCGACGGGATCCGCGGCTCGGCCTTCCATGAGGAGATCAGCAGCTGTCTCCGGGAGATGCTGACCCTTCTGCGCGAGCAGCCCTGCGCCGCCGCCGCGCTGCCGCAGCTCGCATGGAGCGCCAAGCCGGCAAGTCAAACGCCGGCGGCTTTCTCCTCGATGCGCTCCGCCAGGAAGGTGCCGTCCGGCTGGTGAAAAATAATGCCGTCTACGACACCCTGCTCATTGCGCCGGAACTCGACGCGATAGCCGTTCAGCTCGCGAATCCGGAAGATTCGGCCCCGATAGGGGACGAGATGATAGGTCGGCTGGCCGGCGGGTGAGAGGGTGACCTGCCCGTCGCCGTCCAGGGCGACGACATGCCGTGTCAGACCCCCCAGATAGACGCCGGCACAGGCCGCCACGATCCGCCGTGCGGGTGACCATGACCGAGCCTTGGAGCCCGCATGTCCCTTTCCATGTGATTGTAAAAGACAAGCAGTCGTATAGGATCCTGAACGCGATCCTGGCACCGGCGGGCCGGAGGCGAGATTGAGCAACGACCAGCGATCGGGCTGCCCGATCAACCTGACCCTCGAGGTGGTGGGCGACAGATGGAGCCTGCTGATCATCCGCGACATGATCTTCGGCAACCGGCGCCATTTCCGGGAGCTGCTGCTGAACTCCGAGGAGGGCATCGCCTCCAACATACTGGCCGACCGGCTGAAGACTCTTCTTGCGGAGGGGATCGTCAGCAAGGCCGCGGATCCGAGCCATAAGCAGAAGGCGATCTACAGCCTGACCGAGAAGGGCATCGAGCTGCTGCCAGTGCTCACCCAGATGGCGGCCTGGGGCCACAAGCATCTGCCGGTCAGCGAGGAGCTCGGCATCCGCGCCAAGCTCCTGGCCGAAGGCGGCCCCAGGATGTGGGAGGACTTCATGGCAGAGCTGCGCGAGAGGCATCTTGGCGCGCCCCGCCGGCGCGGCGGCGGGCCGTCCG
>DATBBO010000694.1:0-3904 GCA_036270995.1 Dongiaceae bacterium
GTGCAGAAATACATCGACAGCTCCATCTCCAAGACCATCAACTGCCCGGCCGACCTTTCCTTCGAGGCCTTCAAGGATGTCTATCTCCAGGCCTATGAGCTCGGCTGCAAGGGCTGCACGACCTACCGGCCCAATGAGGTGACCGGCGCGGTGCTGGAGGTGAAGGCGCCGGCCGCCCAGCCGGCCCAGCCCGAGCTGCCGCTTTCCCGCCCACAGCCCCGGCCACTCGATCCCTACGAAGCCGGTGGGATCGTCTATATGACCCAGCCGCTCGACCGGCCCGAGGCGCTGCCCGGCCAGACCTACAAGCTGCGCTGGCCCGAAAGCGACCACGCCCTCTACATCACCGTCAACGACATCGTGCAGGACGGAAGGCGCCGGCCCTTCGAGGTCTTCATCAACTCGAAGAACATGGAGCATTACGCCTGGACCGTGGGCCTGACCCGCATGATCAGCGCCGTGTTCCGGCGCGGCGGCGATGTCTCTTTCGTGGTCGAGGAGCTGAAGGCGGTTTTCGATCCGCGCGGCGGCTCCTGGATGGAAGGCCGCTACGTGCCCTCGCTGCTGGCCGCCATCGGCCATGTCATCGAGCAGCATATGATCAATATCGGCTTCATCGCCGGGCCGGAGGCGGTGCTCCCACCCCAGCGCAAGGTCGCGAACCTGCCCGAGGCCCAGGGTGAACGCCGGCGGCTGCCGACCTGCCCGAAATGCAGCCAGCCCTCGCTGATCCGCCAGGAAGGCTGCGATCTCTGCACCTCCTGCGGCTATTCGAAATGCAGCTGAGTTGACACGGCCCTGCCGGCGCTGCGGGACCGCCATCGGCCGGCTGGTCGAGACCTGCCCGTCCTGCGGCGAATACAACAAGGCCGATATGCCTCTCTATGTCTGGGCGATCGGCGGGCTGATCGTCCTGCTGCTCATGCTGCTGCTGGGCGATCCCGGTGCGATGGTGCAGATGGTGGGCCGGCTTCTGCATCAGGAAGCCGCGACGGTTCATCCGGCGCAGTAGCGGGGGACGACGATAAGAGGGACTGTGCGCCTCTCTTATTTCTTCGCCGCCGGCTTGGGCTTGCGGCTGCTGCCGGGGACCCAGCCGCGCGAGACGGGCTCGTCCGCCGGCCGCAGCAGGGAGATCGCCACCGAGCCGCCGATCAGCACACCGGTGATCGCCAGCGCGAGCCAGGTGGGCAGATGATAGAGGTCGGCGATCAGCATCTTGACCCCGATCACCACCAGAACCAGCGCCAGGCCGTATTTCAGGTAGTGGAAGCGATGCACCAGCCCGGCCAGGGCGAAATAGAGCGCGCGCAGGCCGAGCACGGCGAAGACATTGGAGGTGAAGACGATGAAGGTGTCCTGGGTGACCGCGAAGATGGCGGGGATGGAATCGACGGCGAAGACGACATCGCAGACCTCGATCAGCAGCACGACCAGGAAGAGTGGCGTCACCCAGAGCTTGTCCTCGCGCCGCACGAAGAAATGCGTGCCCTCGTAATCCGGCGTGACCCTGAGGCGCCGGCGCATGAAGCCCAGAACCCGGTTGTTGGCGAGATCCGGCTCGGCGCCGGCGGCCAGCAGCATCTTGATGCCGCTCGCCAGCAAGAGCAGACCGAAGAGATAGAGGATCCAGCTGAAGGCGGCGATCAGGGCCGCCCCCACCAGGATCAGGATCGCGCGCAGCACGAGAGCGCCCATGATGCCCCAGAAGAGGGCACGATGCTGGAGTGCCGCAGGCACGGCGAAATGGCCGAAGATCAGGACGAAGACGAAGATGTTGTCGAGGCTGAGGCTCTTCTCGATCAGATAGCCGGTGGTGAAGGCAAGCCCCGTCTCCGTGCCTTCGAGATAGAAGAGCCCGGCAGCGAAGACGGCGGCGAGGAGGATATAGATGGCGCTGAGCTTGAGGGCCTCGACGAAGCCGATCTCATGGGGTCGGCGGTTCAGCAGGCCGAGATCCACCGCCAGCAGCCCGCCCACAATGGCGGCGAAGCCGACCCAGAGCCAGATGGAGTGAGCTGCGGCTTCCGCCTCGGCCATCGCTAATCCTTCCCCTGCACCAGGCGAAGCAGCCGGTGCAACGGACCGTCGACGATGCCGAGCTCGTCGAGGTGACAGACCGTATTGGCGAGATAGTCGATATTGGTGCCGGCAATGCCGACACCCTGGCGGATGGCGGCGACGATCTTCTCGGGCGGAAGCTTCCCGGCATATTGGGGATGGGCACGATCGGCCACATAGGTGACGGCGGTCAGAGCGCCCTCGCGCGTCACCACCCGGACCCAGCGGGGCTCATAGACCCCGGTCACCATCTCGCGCTCATGCAGATAGCGCGCGACGGGTGCGGCATGGGTGGCGGCGATGCAATAAGCCCGGCCGCGGCAGGCCCCGCCCCGATCGAGGCCGAGGACGAGCCCCGGCTTGGCCGGGCTGCCGCGATAATGGGTGGAGTTGATACAGAAAGCGCGGTGATAGCCCTTGAGCAGCGCCGGCCGCGCTTCCATGAACTCGAAGCCTGGCCGCCACATGAGCGAGCCATAGGCGAAGACCCAGAAATCGCAGCCTTCCGGCGGCTTCAGCTGACGGGCGCGGATGAGCTCCGAATCGATCATGGCTCAGGCTCGACTGACCAGGGCGACGCCGATCGCCGTCAGCCCCATGCCGAGCAAAGCGGGCACGGCCAGAGTCTCGCCCAGGAGAAGATAGCCGCCGACCGCCGCGGCCGGCGGGGTCAGGAAGAAGAGGCTCGCCACCTTGGAGGCAGCCCCGCGACGGATCAGCCAGAGCAGCAAGGTGACGGCGCCGATGGAGAGCATGAGCGTCAGCCAGACCAGGGAGAAGATCAGGGCGCCGGTCCAATGCACCGGACCGAAGCCGAGGGCCGCGGCGATGGGCAAGGTCGTCACCGCCGCGGCGGCATATTGGATCGCCGTGCCGGTGATCAGATCCACCGCACCGCAGAAGCGCTTCTGATAGAGCGTCGCCGCCGTGATGCCGAGCAGTGCTGCGAGCGCGAGAGCCACGCCCCAGGAGTCCAGCCCGGCAAGGCTGAGCTTGTCCCACAGGACGAGGGCCACGCCCGCGAAACCGAGCGCCAGGCCCAGCCAATGGCGCGGGCTCACCCGTTCGCCGAGGATCGGCCCGACGACGCAGGCGATGAGGATCGGCTGCAGCCCGACGATCAGCGCCGCGATGCCGGAGGGAAGCCCGGCGGCCATGGCCGAGTAGCAGCCGCCGAGATAGATCGTCTGCAGCAGCACGCCGACGACCGCATGATGCAATGCCTGGCGGCCGGACCGGGGCCAGGATGAGCCGAGCGCCAAGGCGGTCGCCGCCATCAGCAGCGCAGCAACCGCGAAGCGCAGGGCCAGGATGGTGAAGGGCGGCGCATAGGCAAGGCCGAGCTTGCTGATGAAGAAGCCCGTCGACCAGATGAGGACGAAGCCCGCGGGGACGAGGCCGCGCCAGATGGAGGGGCGAGCAGCGGTCAGGGCATGGAACATCGGCGGGCGGGCCATAATAGGATGACCGCATGCGGGCGCAAGCAAGCATGACGCCGACGCCGCTACCTACGGGATACACGGATCGTCGGGAGGACGTCGCAGCCCCTCTTCTCCCTCCCCCTGCGGGCCGTCAGGCCCGCGCTTTGATGTGGGAGGGCCGGGGTGGGGGTGGCCGCAGACACCAAGATCAGAGTCTGACTCTGTTTGATCCGCTGCCGCGGATCAGACCCCCCCAACACTCCCCCGCAAGGGGGGAGGGGAATGCAGGCTGCACTCGCCGCGCGACTTTTATAATGCCGTAGTTTCAAAGTGCGGGAGAGGGCTTAGGGGGGACCTCTTCTTCTTTTGGCAGGACGTGCAGCTTCCGGGATGGCGGGTCCGGGGCGCCCCCTATAAGATCG
>DATBBO010000695.1:0-11728 GCA_036270995.1 Dongiaceae bacterium
CGGAGGAGCTCTCCGCCTGGCAGGCAAGCAGTCGGATCGCAACCTTCTGGTGGCGCGACGATGATGCCGCCGCCGCCAGCCAGGCGCTGACCCGGCTGGTCGCCCTCAGCGCCGCCACGGGGGTACCCGTCGCCGTCGCCGCCGTCCCCAAGCTTATCGAACCCAGCCTTCCGCGCGCGCTGGCGGGTCATCCCAATGTCTGGCTGCTGCAGCATGGCTTCGCCCATATCGACCATGCCAAGGGTCTGGGCGAAGGGGCCTGGGAACTCGGCGCCCATCGGCCGCTCGCGACCGTGCTGGCGGAGCTCGAGGCCGGACGCGAGATCATGGACAACCACTTCGATGCCCAGTTCCTGCCCGTGATCGCCGCCCCCTGGAATCACATCGATCCGCGGCTGATGCCCGGGCTCGCTGCCCGACGCTTTCTCGGCGTCTCTTCCTATGGCGAGCGGCCCCTCTTTCCACCCCTTGCGGGCTTCGTGGAGGCGAACATTCACTTCGATCCGTCCAGATGGAAGGCGGGCGCGCGCTTCCGCGGCGAGGCGGCGGCACGCGAGATGATCGTTGGTCATCTTCGCCGCCGCCGGTCGGGCGAGGCGCAGCCGGACGAACCCACCGGCATCGTCTCCCACCATGCCGCTCTCGACGAGGCCTCCTGGCACTTCCTGGCCGATCTCTTCCGCTTCGTCGCGCAGCATCCGGCCGGGAGCTGGCTATCGCCGGAGCGGATCTTTTCTCCCGGCGCCCCATGAGCGAGGCCACGGTCCGCCCCGCTATCGCCGCGGATATCGATGCGGTCTGCCGTTTGCTCCATGAGCAGATGAACCGGCGCCTGCTGCCGGAGCGCTGGCGGCGGATCACCACCTATGGCTGGCTGGCGGAGAAGCCGGATTTCGGCCGCGTCGTCGATGACCGCGGAAAGGTGGTCGGCTTCGTCGGCTCGGTCTATGCCGACCGCGAGATCGCCGGCCGGCGGGAGCGGGTGGTGAGCATGTCCTCCTGGTACCTCGACAAGGCTTATCGCGGCCAGGGTCTGGGCTTCGAGCTCATGCGCTCGGCGACGGAGGATGAGGCGGCCAGCTACACCATGATTACCGTTTCGCCCCGCAACCTCGCCATGCTGCCGCGGCTCGGCTATCGCCTGCTCGATCACGACAGGCGGGTATGGTCGGCATCGGGAGGCTCCGCCGACGGACTCGCGATCGAGCAGAAGCGGGAGCGGATCCTTGAAAAGGTCGATGCGGGGCAACGCCGGATGCTCCAGGATCACGCGGGCCTGCCCGTCCATCCGGTCCTGATCGCCGCCGCGGATGGACATTGCCTCGCGGTCTTCTCGGTCAAGAAGAAGGGCGACGACGTCACCTATTACGATGTCCTGCATCTTTCCGACGGCGCCTTCTTCGCCCGCCACGCCCAGGCCATCGCCGACGGGCTCCTGCCGCCGGGTAAGTCGTTGCTGGCGGCGGACACCCGGCTCCTCTCCGGCGCGAGCGGCGGTGCGATCGAGGTCATGCCTGTCGCCCGCTACTACAAATCGAAGCGCCTCGCGCCGGGCGAGGTCGACAATATGTATTCGGAGCTCCTGCTGCTCGATCTGAAGCTGGATTGAGGCACAGCCGGTTGCAGCCCTGGCATCCCGGCATTCGCAGGCAGGGCGGACGGCGCGGAGCCGAAGACGGCTACAGTCGGCCCGCCTCGATGATGCGCTTCAGGAAGGCGCGGGTGCGCTCTTCCTTGGGATTGCCGAAGATCTCGGCGGGCGGGCCCTCCTCATGGACGCGTCCGTCATAGAGGAAGCAGATCTTGCTCGCCACCTCGCGGGCGAAGCCCATCTCATGGGTGGCGAGCAGCATCGTCATGCCCTCCGCCGCCAGGTCGCGAACGATGCTGAGCACTTCGGAGACCAGCTCAGGGTCGAGGGCCGAGGTGATCTCGTCGAGCAGCATCACCATGGGCCCCATGGAGAGAGCGCGCACGATGGCGACGCGCTGCTGCTGCCCGCCGGAGAGGCGGTCGGGATATTCCTTCGCCTTATGTTCCAGGCCGATGCGCGTCAGCAGGGCCATGGCCTTGGCCTCGGCCTCCTTGCGGTTCTGGCGCAGCACTCGCAGAGGAGCGAGGGTCACGTTCTCCAGCACCGTCATATGCGGGAAGAGGTTGAAGCTCTGGAAAACGATGCCGACATCCCGGCGGAGCGCGTTGACGTCGACTCCCGGGCCGGTCATGCGATCGCCGTGGATGCGGATCTCGCCCTGCTGGATCGTCTCGAGCCCATTGATGCAGCGAAGCAGGGTCGATTTCCCGCAGCCGGACGGCCCGATCAGGCAGACCACCTGATGCTCCTCGACCGAGAGCGACAGGCCCTTGAAGACCGGATGGTCGCCGAAGCGCTTGTGGATGTCGCGGATCTCGATCAGAGCCATCGGCCGTCCTAGCTGCCGCCGGCCCGCATGCGGCGCTGGTCGCGCTCGACCAGCCGGTCGACGAGGCGCGCCTGGGGGATGGTGATGATGACAAAGAGGATCGCCACGGTCGTCACCGCGGAGAGGTTGAAATGATTGCTGGCGATGATTTTCGCCTGGTTGAAGGCATCGATGGTGCCGATGACGTTGACCAGCGCCGTATCCTTCTGCAGGCCGATGAAGTCATTGAGCAGCGGCGGGATGATGCGGCGCACCGCCTGGGGCACGATGACGTAGCGCAAGGTCTGCATGTAGGAGAGGCCGAGGGAGCGGGCGGCGGCGGTCTGGCTCCAGTGGATGCTCTCGATGCCGGCGCGATAGACCTCGGCCACATAGGCGCCATAGGTGAGCGTCAGCGCCATGATGCAGAAGGTCTCCTGGGAGAAGTCGCTAAGGATCGGCAGGCCGGTGAGCGGCACGCCGAAGCCGATCAGGTAGATATTGATGATCGCCGGGAGGCCACGGAAGACATCGGCGTAGAGGGTGGCGATGACGCGGATCGGCTTGCCCGCCACGCCCGGCGCCAGTCGCGCCACGGCAACCACGAGGCCCCAGATCAGGACCAGCACCTCCGCGACGCAGAAAATGTAGACATTGGTCCAGAAGGCCTCCAGCACCAGCCAGAAGGAGCTGGCGATGAGCGGCAGCAGGAAGAAGGTCCGGCCGACGGCGAGATCGTTGGCGATCAGGAACTGGACGACGATCAGCAGCGTCGCCAGCGCACCCGCGAAGCCGAAGGTGTACCAGGCGAGATCGCGCGACGCGGCCGAGGCAACCCGGGCGGCAATGACGTCGCCCGCGGCCAGTGCCGCGCGGCCGCCTCGCGCAGCCTTCAGGCTGCGCAGCGCCGGCAGGGCCAGGATGCAGACGCCGACGCCAACGATCGCCAGCAGGATGTTGGTATAGACGCTGCCGATCTTGAGCTCGGCCAGCGCGCTGCGCACGCCGTTCAGCGTCACCCAGCTGGTCACGATCAGCAGCAGGGCGACGAGAACCGCAGTGGTCGCCCAGCTCGTCGCTTCCCTGGGCGGTGAGGCGGCGCGGAAACGCCGGCCGCCACCGGGCGCTTCCGCGGGTGAGGGGGGAGCGCCGTCGAGAGAGCTCATGTCCGAGGCTCGGCGGCGCTCCTCCGGCCCGTCACAGCTTGAAATAGGGGACCTTCGTCGGATCGGCCCCCCAGGCCGAAGCCAGGTATTTCGCCGCTAGCTTGGCGAGCGTACCGTCGTCGATCAGAGCCTGGATGATCTTGTCGTAGTTCGCCGCGTTCGGCGAGTCCTTGGGATAGAGCGCACCATAGGTCTCGCCGGTATTGTACTGGCCGACGACCACCTGGGTACCGTTGGAGACAGTGGCCTGGGCGAGAACGATGGCAGTATCGGTCATCGCGACGTCGATCTGCCCCGCGGCCAGCGCCGTGAACATGCTGGGCTGGTCGGGGTAGACCTTCACCTGCTGCGTCGGCTTCAGCTTGTTGGTAGCGAAATCAGCACCGGTGGTTGCGCTCTGCACGCCGATGCGCATCGATCTGATATTTGAGCCGTCGACCTGGGCTCCCTTCTTCACCAGCACGCCGATATCGGAGTGAAAATAGGGAACCGAGAAGCTGACGACCTTCTTGCGCTCGTCGGTGATGGAGATCTGGGCCAGGGCGAAGTCGAAATTCTTGGTCTGCCCCGCGACCAGCGCGTCCCAGGCGACATTGACCACCTGGAGCTTGTCGAATCCGGCGCGCCAGGCGATGTTGGCCGACATGCAGTATTCGTAGCCGTCCTTGATCGTGTCCACCGTGTCACCGTTCCACCAGCCGGGTGCCGGCAGATTGGTCTCCACCGTGACCTGGCCGGGGCGGGCCGGCGTCAAGGGAAACTGCCCCTTCGTGCCGGTGAGCTCGCAATTGCCGATCATGTCTGCCGCCGCGGGCCGGGCGAGAGTGAAGCTGGCGATGGCAAGAGCGGCGACAAGGGCGAGCCGGCCAAAGGGCGCGGCAAAGCCTGGACGATTACTGATCACGGGAAAGCCTCCTCTGTTTCATTTTTCGACGGCAATCCTGGTCGGGTGGCCCTCGCCCCCCGCCGGCCAGTTTTTGGTGGATCATTTGAGGCCCGGCGCGGGGCAAAAGACAAGAGGGGTCGAAAGCGGATCGGCGGCCGGACTGGCGGCCATGGTGCCGACGCGCTAGGAAAGGTGCGGTAAAGGGAGGACGAGATGCCGTTGACGCTGCAGTTTTTGGGAGCGGCGGGGACCGTGACCGGCTCGCGCCATCTCCTGTCGCTCGACTCGACGCGCCTCCTCGTGGATTGCGGCCTGTTCCAGGGACTGAAGCAGCTCCGCCTCAAAAACTGGGCACCCTTTCCCGTGCCGCCGGCCAGCATCGACGGCGTCGTCCTGACCCATGCCCATCTGGATCACACGGGCTATCTGCCGGCCCTGGTGCGCGACGGCTTCAGGGGCCAGGCGCATTGCTCGGGGTCGACGGCGGATCTCTGCCGGATCCTGCTGCCCGACAGCGGCCATCTCCAGGAGCAGGATGCCGCGTTCGCCAACAGCCATGGATTCTCCAAGCACAAGCCGGCCTTGCCGCTTTATGGCGTCGCCGATGCGGAGCGCACCCTCGAGCATCTTTCGACGCTGCCCTTCGAGCAGGAGAAGACGCTTCCCGCCGGCGTACGCCTGCGCCTCAGCCGTGCCGGGCATATCCTGGGCGCCTCGATCGTGGAGCTCGGCTGGGGCAGCAAGCGCATCGTCTTTTCCGGCGATCTTGGGCGCTATGACGATCCCATCCTTCCCGATCCCGCGGCGATCGAGGCGGCGGATTACGTCGTCGTGGAATCGACCTATGGCGACCGCGCCCACGAGGCGGTCGATGCCCAGGCCTTGCTGGGAGACATCATCGAGCGTACCGCGGCCCGTGGCGGCACTGTCGTCATCCCCGCCTTCGCGGTCGGCCGCGGCCAGACTCTGCTCTTCCATATCGAGCGGCTGAAGGCCAAGGGCCGGCTGAAGAGCCTCCGGGTCTATCTCGACAGCCCCATGGCCATCGATGCCTCGGACCTGCCTTGCGGGCATCTGGGCGATCACAAGCTGACGCCGGACCAGAGCCGGGCGCTCTGCGCGGTCGCGCATTACGTGCGCAGCGGCGAGGAATCGAAGGCGCTGACCGCCGATCCCACGCCCAAGATCATCATCTCCGCCAGCGGCATGGCCACGGGCGGGCGGATTCTGCATCACCTGAAGCGTTATGCCCCCGACCCCCGGAACACCATCCTCTTCGCCGGTTATCAGGCGGCGGGGACGCGGGGCCAGGCCATGGTATCGGGCGCCAAGAGCATCAAGATCCATGGCGGTTATGTGCCGGTCAGGGCCGAGATCGGGAACCTCTCCATGCTATCGGCCCATGCCGATGCCGGAGAGATCCTGCGCTGGCTCAAGGGCTTCAGGCAGCCACCGCGGATGATTTTCATCGTTCATGGCGAGCCCACCGCCGCCGACGGCCTGCGCCGGCGCATCCAGGACGAGCTCGGCTGGCCCGCCAAGGTAGCCGAGCAGCTGGAGACGGTGGAGCTGGCTTAGCGCTTTCGGATTCCCTCGCTGCGAGGACAGAGGATTCCGGCTGACCTGCCGGAACTTTGCGCATAACCTGTCGGGCCTGGAGCCATCGCCGACATCCGTCCGGGGTCATGCACCGCTTTAAATTCGTCCTCTACCGGCCGGTGCAGCTGATTCCCGTGCTGATCGGAATCAGCATCGTCACCTTCGGTCTGGTCCATACCATTCCCGGCGATCCGGCACGGCTGCTGCTGGGTGCGAAGGCGACGCCCGACGCCATTGCCGCGATCCATGCCAAATACGGCCTCGACCAGCCGATACCCATCCAATACCTGCGCTTCATGGAGAACCTGCTCCAGGGCGAGTTCGGCATGTCCATCATATACCGGGCCCCGGTGCTGAGCGTGGCGCTTGACCGCATCGCACCGACCCTCTTCCTGCTGATCTATGCGGTCATCCTGGCGGTGCTGCTGGCCGTCCTCCTGGGCTCGCTGGCGGCGGCCAAGCGCGGCCGCCCCACGGATCAGGCGATCCGCCTCTTCTCCACCATCGGCCTCGGCCTGCCGGCCTTCTGGCTCGGCATCGTGCTGATCATGCTGTTCAGCATCCGCTTCGGCTGGTTTCCGGTCTCGGGCTATGGCGATGATTTCCTCGACCGGCTGCATCATCTCTTCCTGCCCGCCTTCACCGTGGCGCTGGCAACCGCACCGATCCTGACCCGCAATCTGCGCGCCAGCCTGATCGCCGAAAGCCAGGCGGATTACGTCAGCGCGGCCCGCGCCAAGGGCCTGCCGCGCCATGTGATCTTCTTCCATCACATCTTCCGCAATTCCCTCATCCCCACCATCAATCTCCTGGGCGTCAATGTCGGCTGGCTGATCGGCGGCACGGTGGTCGTGGAGGCGGTCTTCTCGGTGCCGGGGCTGGGGAGCCTTCTCGTCTCCTCCATCTTCGCCCGCGACTATCTGGTGGTGCAGGCGGTGACCCTTGTCCTGGCGCTGGGCGTCATCGCCACGAACTTCGCTGTCGATATCGTGACCGTCGCCCTCGATCCGAGGATCGAGCCATGAGTGTGCTGGGTGCTGCGATTCATCGCCGCCTCCACCACCGCCTGGGCGCGCCCTCGACGCTGTTCTATATCGGCGCCGGGCTCTGCCTGTTCTGGATCGTGGTGGCGATCGCGGCACCCTGGATCGCCCCCTATGACCCCATCGCCCAGGACCTGAGGGCGACGCTGGAGCCGCCGAACGCGAGGCATCTCCTCGGCACCGACAATTTCGGCCGCGACATCCTCTCGCGCATCATCTGGGGCACGCGTCTCGACCTCCAGATGGGCGTCTTCGGGGTCCTCTTTCCGTTCCTGATCGGCACCACCATCGGCGTCGTCTCGGGATATGTCGGCGGTTTCGTCGACGTCCTGCTGATGCGCCTCCTCGATGTCACCATCTCCTTTCCCTTCTTCGTCCTCATCATCGCCATCGTCGCCGTGCTGGGGCCGGGTTTGATGAGCTTCTATATCGCCCTCGCCCTGGTGGGCTGGGTTTCCTATGCGCGGCTCGTACGCTCGCGGGTCATCGTGCTGAAACATGCGGATTTTGTCCTGGCGGCGCGCAGCCTCGGCTTCAGTGGCCCGCGCATCGCCTTCCGCCACATCCTGCCCAATGCGATCATGCCGGCCATCGTCTTCTCGGTCTCCGACGCCGTGCTCGACATCGTGCTCGGCTCCTCGCTCAGCTATCTGGGCCTCGGCATCCAGCCGCCGACCCCCGAATGGGGGCTGATGATCGCCGAAGGCCAGACCTTCATCGCTACCGCCTGGTGGATGACCACTTTTCCCGGGCTTGCCATCATGCTGCTGGCCACCGGCTTCAGCCTTCTGGCCGATGGCTTCGCCGAGAAGCTCGGCCTCAGGGAATAGCCCATGGCGCTGCTCGAAGTCGCCGATCTCTCGGTGGAGTTCGCAACTCCGGCCGGCGCACTTCGTGCCGTCGACAGGGTCTCCTTCGATCTCGCGGAAGGCGAGGTGCTGGGGATCGTCGGCGAAAGCGGTTCGGGCAAGACGGTCGCCTGCCGCTCCATCCTCCATCTCCTGCCCGGCGCCCGTGCCCGCATTGCCGGCGGACGCGCGATGTTCGAGAGGCGAGATCTGCTTACCCTGCCGGAGCGAGAGCTCCGCCATCTCCGGGGGAGCCGCCTCGCCATGATCTTCCAGAACCCCTCGACCCATCTCGACCCGCTGATGACCGTGGGCCGGCAGGTGGCGGAGCCGCTGATCTATCACCGCGGTCTCTCCGCCCGTGAAGCGCGGCGCGCAGCGATCGAACTCCTGGCCCGCGTCGGCATTCCCGATCCGGGGCACAATGTCGATGCCCATCCGCACCGCTTCAGCGGCGGCATGCGCCAGCGCGCCATGATCGCCGCCGCGATCGCCTGCGAGCCGCGCCTGCTGATCGCCGATGAGCCGACGACGGCCCTCGATGTCACGGTTCAGGCCCAGATCCTGCGCCTGCTCCTCGATCTGCGCGACCGGACGGGTCTTTCGATCATCCTGATCACCCATGACCTGGGGATCGTCGCCGCCACCTGCGACCATGTGGCGGTGATGTATGCGGGTCGCATCATGGAGCAGGCCTCGAAGGCCGAGCTGCTACGCCGGCCGCTCCATCCCTATACGCGGGGTCTGATCCGCTCGCGCCCGACCGCCGCAGCTCGCGGCCGAGAGCTGCCTTCCATCGAGGGCCAGCTTCCTCCGCTGGCGGATCCTCCGCCGGGATGCCGGTTTCATCCGCGCTGTGCCCATGCCGAGCCACGCTGCGAGACCGGGATGCCGCTGCCCGAGCCCGCGACGCCGACCCATGCGACAGCCTGCATCCGCTGGCGCGAGGTGATGGCGCAGGCATGAGCGTCCCCGCATGAGTGCGCTGCTGCAGGTCGAGGGGCTCGAGGTCCAGTACCGGGCACCGGGCGGCCTCGGCGATCTCATCGCAGGGCGGCCGCGGCGCGTGACCCGCGCCGTCAACGGCATCAGCTTCGAGATCGAGAAGGGCGATACGCTGGGCCTCGTGGGCGAAAGCGGTTGCGGCAAGAGCACGCTGGGCCGGGCACTCCTGCGCCTGACGCCGGCGGCGGGGGGGCAGGTGCGCTTCGCCGGAGAGGATGTGCTGGACATGCCGGCGGAGAAGTTGCTGGCATTTCGCCGCCGGGCCCAGATGGTCTTTCAGGATCCCTTCGCCTCGCTCAATCCGCGGCTCACCGTCGCCGAGACCCTGAGGGAGGTGTTTGCCGTCCATCGTCTCTGCCCGCCGCGGGAAGTGGCAAGCCGGGTCGGGGAGCTGATGGCGCGGGTCGGCCTGCCATGGGAATTCGCCGGCCGGCGTGCTGCGGCTCTCTCCGGCGGGCAGTGCCAGCGGGTCGGCATCGCCCGCGCGCTCGCCATGGGAGCGGAGCTCATCGTCGCCGACGAGCCCGTCTCCGCCCTCGACGTCTCGATCCAGGCGCAGATCCTCAATCTCTTCACCCGGCTGCAGCGGGAGATGGGGCTGACCCTGCTTTTCATCTCCCATGATCTGGGCGTGGTTCGGCATCTCTGCCGGCGGGTCGCGGTCATGTATCTCGGCCGCATCGTCGAGATGGGGCCGACGGAGGAGCTGTTTGAGAATCCGACCCATCCCTATACCCGGGCGTTGATCGAGGCGATCCCGCGCATGGCGCCTGATTCCACCTTGGCGCCCGCGCTCGCAGGCGAGCTGCCGAGCATCGTCAAGCCGCCGGCCGGCTGCCCCTTCCACCCGCGCTGCCCAGAAGCCATGGCCCAATGCCGCAGCGGGGAGCCGCCCGCCCGGCGGCGCGTCGACGGGCGGGAGGTCTGGTGCCATCTCTATCCGCCCGGCGCTTGACGGCCATTGCATTGCTCATGCCTGCGTTCCAGACTATGCCCATGGGATGAGGGCGCGGGGATTACCGCCCCTGCGCATCCATGCCAATCAGGGCCGTCACCGGCCCGGTGAACAACCAGGGAGCCACTCCATGCCCGCCTCGAATCCCTTGCGACGACTGCTTTTCGCAGGTGTTGCCGCGCTCTCGCTGACAATGGCCCTGCCGGGCGCCTTCGCAGCCGGCGTGCTGAAGATCGCCCATGAGCAGGATGTAACCACCTTCGATCCCATCCTGACCATCCAGAACGCCGACATCTGGGTGCTGGACAACATGAATGCCGGTCTCGTGCGCGTGACCAAGGACGGCACAGGGCTGGAGCCCGATCTGGCCCAGAGCTGGACGGTCTCCGACGACGGCAAGACCTATAGCTTCAAGCTGCGCGACGGGCTCAAATTCTCGGATGGCAGTCCGATCACGCCCCAGGACGTGAAGTTCAGCCTAGAGCGGCTGCGCGACCAGAAGGACTCGGTCATGGGCAGCATGTACAAGGTGATCAAGACGATCGACACGCCCGACGACAAGACCGTCGTCATCACGCTCAGCGATCCATCGTCGCCCTTCCTCTCCACCCTCGCCATGTTCGCCGCCTCGGTCGTGCCGCAGAAGGCGGTGGCGGCCAAAGGGGCGGATTTCGGCAATAGCCCCGTGGGTGCCGGGGCCTTCAAATTCAAGGAATGGAAGCGCGGCGACCGCGTCGTCCTCGAGCGCAACCCGAACTACTGGCAGAACGACCGGGTGAAGCTCGACGGCGTCGAATGGCTTTACATCGCCAACGACAACACCCGGGTCCTCAAGCTGCAGGCGGGCGAGGTCGATGCCATCCTTTTCGTTCCCTTCAACCAGATCGACACGCTGGCCAAGGATCCGAACGTCGACGTCCATCTCGATCCCTCGAGCCGCGAGGACCATATGCTGCTGAACCACGCCCACAAGCCGCTGGACGATCTGAAGGTCCGCCAGGCGGTCTGCATGGCCGTGGATCGCCAGGCCATCGTCGACACGGTGCTGTTCGGTCATGGCAAGCCGGCGAATTCCTTCATCCCCGGCGGTGCGCTCTTCTACAACGCGGACAACAAGGTCTGCCAGCATGACCCGGAGGCGGCGAAGAAACTGCTCGCCGATGCCGGTGTGAAGGATGCCTCGATGAAACTGCTGATCGCTGCGGGCGACAGCATCAACGACCAGACTTCGGTCCTGCTGAAGGACCAGCTCAGCAAGGTCGGCATCGACGTCCAGATCGAGAAGCAGGAGCAGGGCCAGGAGTGGAACTCGACCGTGGCCGGCGACTACGACCTGTCGCTGAACTACTGGACCAACGACATCATCGATCCCGACGAGAAAGCGACCTTCTCGGTCTATGGCGACAAGGACAATCGCTCCTACTACACGAACTACAAGAATCCGAAGGTGACGGCGCTGGTGGACCAGGGCCGCACCGAGATGGACGCCGCCAAGCGCAAGGACATCTATTACGCCATGCAGCAGCAGGCGGCGGACGATGTGGTGTGGGTCGACCTTTACTACAGCCCCTTCCGCAACGCTTCGCGCAAGAACGTGAAGGGCTTCTACCAGAACCCGACCGGCCGCTTCATGCTCGAGGATACGAGCATCGAGTAGGAAACCGGTCAGGTGCGCGGCTTGCGCGCCTTCAGCGAGAAGGCGAGCGGCAGCTTCGGGCGGCCCGGCGGCAACCGGAACATGCGGTCCGGGCCTTCCTCCAGGCATTTGTAGAGCCGCCAGGCGAGACTGTCGTGCTCGTGGAGCCACTCCGGCACGAGACCGGT
>DATBBO010000696.1:0-3270 GCA_036270995.1 Dongiaceae bacterium
CGAGGCACGATCGATGCCGGGCTGGTGAAAGATTTCATCGCCCGCGCCCGGATGCCGGCGGCAGCCGCGCTGCCCGCAGCGATCGCAGTCTCTCAAGAGCTGTAATATTGCTGTAATCTTAGGGCGTTAGACCCCACCGCACGAGACGGCAGTGGCGCCCCGTCGCGGGGCAGTCGATAGGAACCGGTATTATTCTTCGTCATCTCCGCGGCGTTGTCATACAGTTGATATAGTCTTGCCCTAAGCGAGGCCCGCGCGACCTGTCCATCGGGTGAGTTTCGAGAGAAATGACCAGCAAGCCAGTCCGACCTCTCGCGATGCACCTGTGTACTCTGGACGCGGCCGGCGGCAGCGGTGAGGCTGCGGGATGAGCCCTCGAGATCCTCTCATCTTCCTGGTCGATGTCGACAATACCCTGCTCGACAATGATGGGCTTCAGGAGGATCTGCGCGACCATCTGGAGCGCGAGTTCGGTGCGCCACGCCGCGACCGCTATTGGAAGATTCTGACCGATCTCTTCGCCGAGCTCGGCTATCGCGACTATATCGGGGCCCTGCAGAAGCTCAGGGCCGAAAATCCCAACGACCAGCGGCTGCTGGGGGTCTCCTCATTCCTGATGGACTATCCCTTTGCCGATCGCCTCTATCCCGGCGCCCTCGACGTTCTGCGGCACCTGGCCAGCCGGGGCGAAACTGTCATTCTCACCGATGGCGACGTGGTCTTCCAGCCGCGCAAGGTCGAGCGCTCCGGCATTGGCGCCGCGGCAGACGGCAAAGTGCTGATTTACATCCACAAGGAGCAGGCGCTCGATGATGTTGAACAGCGCCATCCGGCGGCGCATTATGTGCTGATCGATGACAAGCCGCGGATCCTCGCGGCGGTGAAGGCCGTCTGGGGCGATCGCGTCACCACCGTGCTTCCGCGCCAGGGCCAGTTTGCCCTCGACCAGAAGGTGCTCCAGGGCCTGCCCTCGCCGGACCTGACGATCGAGCGCATCGGCGATCTTCTCGGCAGCGACTTGTCCGGCCTGGTGCCGGACCTATCTGCATTCACATCTCGTTCGGAGGCTGCAAGATGAAACCAACAAGCAAGCTCCACGACATCGGCCAGAGCCTCTGGCTCGACAACATCACGCGCGACATGCTGAACAACGGCACCTTGAAGAGCTATATCGACGAGCTGGCAGTGACCGGGCTGACTTCCAATCCCACGATCTTCGACCACGCCATCAAGAACAGCGCCACCTATGACGAGCCCATCCGCCAGAAGGCAAAGGCGGGCCAAGGCGGCGAGGACCTGTTCTTCGGTCTGGCGGTCGAGGATTTGAGCCGGGCGGCCGACCTTTTCCACCCGATTCACGAGCGGACCAACGGCGTCGATGGCTGGGTGTCCCTGGAAGTGTCCCCGCTGCTCGCCCATGACACGAAGAGCACGCTGGCCGCGGCCAAGAGCCTGCATCAGCAGGCCGGCAAGGCGAACCTCTTCATCAAGATCCCGGGAACGCCTGAGGGCCTGCCGGCCATCGAGGAGTCGATCTTCGCCGGGGTTCCCATCAACGTCACGCTGCTCTTCTCCCGCGAGCAATATCTGGCGGCGGCCGAGTCTTATCTGCGCGGCATCGAACGGCGCATCGCCGCCGGGCTCAACCCGCAGGTCGCCTCTGTCGCCTCGGTCTTCGTCAGCCGCTGGGACGTCGCGGTCGCGAAGAAGGTGCCGGCGGAGCTGGTCAATAAGCTCGGCGTTGCTACCAGCCTGCAGACCTACAAGGCCTATTGTGATCTCCTCGCTTCGCCCCGCTGGCAGCGCTGCGCCAATGAGGGCGCTCGCGCCCAGCGCCTCCTCTGGGCCAGCACCGGCACCAAGGATCCGAAAGCCTCCGACATCCTCTATGTCAAGGCGCTCGCCTCGCCCTTCACCGTGAACACCATGCCCGAGGGCACCCTCAAGGCCTTCGCTGACCATGGTGAGGTCGGCGAGCTTCTCCGTGCCGATGGCGGCAATGGCGAGGCGCTCGTTACGGATTTCGCCAAGGCGGGGATCGACGCTCGCGCCCTGGCGGCCCAGCTCCAGGATGAGGGCGCGAAATCCTTCGTCGCCTCCTGGAACGAGCTCATGGGTCAGATCGACTCGAAGAGTGCCGCCTTGCGCAAGGCGGGCTGAGCTTCCGGCTTATCGGCGCCCCGCCCTCCGGCGGGGCGCCTCCAATCCGTACTGAGGACAGGATCGATGACCGTCGCCGCTTTGCGCCAACGCCCCGCCTGGACCGCCCTGGAAGCCCATCATCGGAAGATCAAGGATCTTACGCTCCACCAGCTCTTCGGTGAGGACGCCAAGCGTGGCGAGCGCCTGACGGTCGAGGCCGTCGGGATCTTCCTCGACTATTCGAAGAACCGGGTAACCGACGAGACGCTCAAGCTCCTGCTCCAGCTCGCCGAGCAATCGGGACTGCGCCAGCGCATCGATGCCATGTTCAGCGGCGAGAAGATCAATGTCTCGGAGAAGCGGGCGGTCCTCCATGTGGCGCTGCGCGCACCCAAGGACGCCACGATCACCGTCGACGGCCAGAATGTCGTGCCGGAGGTTCACGCGGTGCTGGACAAGATGGCAGGCTTCGCCGACCGCATCCGCAGCGGCGCCTGGAAGGGGCATACCGGCAAGCGGATCCGCAACGTGATCAATGTCGGCATCGGCGGCTCCGATCTCGGCCCCGTCATGGCCTATGAGGCCTTGAAGCACTACAGCGAGCGGGACATGACCTTCCGCTTCGTCTCCAATGTGGACGGCACGGATTTCGCCGAGGCGGTGCAGGATCTCTCCGCCGAGGAGACCCTATTCATCATCTCCTCAAAGACCTTCACCACGCTGGAGACCATGACAAACGCGCATACGGCGCGGGATTGGCTGCTAGTCTCGCTGAAGGACGAGAAGTCCGTCGCCAAGCATTTCGTCGCCGTCTCCACCAACGCCAAGGAGGTGGCGAAGTTCGGCATCGATACAGCCAACATGTTTGGTTTCTGGGATTGGGTCGGCGGCCGCTATTCGATGGATTCGGCGATCGGGCTTTCGACTATGATCGCGACAGGCCCCGACAATTTCCGCGCCATGCTCGCGGGCTTTCACGAGATGGATGAGCATTTCCGCACCGCGCCATTCGAGCGCAATCTGCCGGTGCTGATGGGGCTCCTCTCCCTCTGGTACAACAACTTCTTCGGCGCCCAGACCGTTGCCGTGCTGCCCTATGAGCAGTATCTGAAGCGCTTTCCCGCCTAT
>DATBBO010000697.1:0-6016 GCA_036270995.1 Dongiaceae bacterium
GCCCGTCCGTAACGCCGGTGGATAGATATTGTAGGGCGATGATCGCTCGAAACAACTAAGAGGCGATGCGCTCGCGCGGGATATGTCTCCCAGATCTCCCGGCTGAGGGCCGCTCTGGGCTCGCTAGCGGAGCCGTCAGGATTCCGTTTCCAGGAACGCCGTGCAGGAAACCTCGAGCACCCGGGCAAGCCGCCAGATCAGGCCGATATCAGGTAGGCGCTGACCCGCCTCGATCTGCCGCAGGGCACGGGAATCCGACTGGCTGAGCCTCGCCAGAGCCCGTCGGCCAAGACCCCGCTTCTCGCGGAGCCGGCGAAGATTCCGGCCGATCACGGATTTGATCTCCTCCGGATCCTCCATCGACTGCTCCCAGGCGCTGGAAAGCGTCAGCCAGGCGGGAAAGGAGGTATCGGGTTGGACGAGGCTGTTCATGGCGGAGACCCTCGAACCGGCGCGAAGCGGCGCCGATCGAGAATCTAGCTAGCGGCCGGTAAGGGAACGAGACGGCTGGGCCGGTGAAGCCATAAGGATTTCATTAAAATTTCGTCGCGTCAGCCGACATTGAAGGCCCGGAGCAGGAGGTGAATCACAAGCGATCCGACGAGGAAGAGCGCCAGGATCGCGGCGATCTGAGCGAAGACCCGGCGGCCCTCTTGGGGCTGAGGCTGTGCCGGCTCCGGCGGCTCGTCCCGCTTGACCCGGCTGGCGCCGGCCTCGAGATCGTAGACGATGCCCGGCTCGGCGATGAACTGGCCCGACTTCAGCCTTTCGACGTCGTATTGCCCATCCCGCCGCCGGCCGATGACACCAGCATAGGTGAAGCGGCGCCCGAACAGATCGATGACCCGCTCGGCGATGGGTCGGTCACAATAGAAGCCGATCACCGGCCCGACGGGGCGGGGCTCGACCATGATGCTGAAGATGTCCGGGCGCTGCTGCGGCGGAAGCTGCTGCAGTCTATGGGTGTTGAGCATGCGATCACTCCGGCGCGCGGCAGAGATGGGCGCGCGACCAAGGAGTAGATGCGTGCCGCCCGCTAAGGAACCCATAGGGCAGGAGGCGCGATCAGATAAAGCGCCCATAGTGGTGCGGGGGCATTGATCGCCTTCTTATGGCCTCGGCCTTCCCCACATCTCGAATCCCTATTCGCGGCGGCGCAACTATCCGTCGACCGGGATTTCGGTTGGAGTGAACGCAATGTCTGGAATTCACCGAAGAGATGAGGGCATCGCCGGCGAGATCGAGCAGATCCGCCACGCTCTCGGCGCGGTCGCGCTGGCAGTGCCCGCCGTGTTCTGGGTCTACCGCCGCCAGGACGGCCGGTGGTGGGCGAGGCGCGAAGGCGACGACATGGAACGCTGTTTCGGAAGCAAGGCCGATGCCCGCGCTCATGTCGAGCTGCTCGCGGCGCGATGCCGCTCCTGGCGCCTATTCATCGAAGACGAGGCAGGTGGGTTCGCCGAGGAGCATGCCGGCTGGCCCGCGGCCATGCGCCGCCGGATCGGCGAGGATGGGGCGCCGGTCGACCCCGACTAGGCACCCCTCAGTGCGCGCGCTCGGCCTTGTCCAGAGCCGCGCTCGGATCCCGGGTCAGGTCCGCATGCAGGAACTGGGTCGTCTCCGGGATCGCCAGCCGCAGATCATCGAGATCCTGCAGCTTCGCCTCCAGCCCCTGCCCGCCGCAGCCGAGGAGATGGCCGCCGCCCTTGCGGTCGTCGGTCAGGAAGTGCAGATGCCAGCCGGCGACATTGATGCTGCGGGCATAAGGCGGCGACCAGAAGCCGACAATGGTGCCGGTGAGGTCCTTCGTCCTGAACTCGGCCTGATGGGCGGTCGCCTGGTCCAGCGGCACACCTGCCTCCGCCTTGCAGGCGACGCGGGTATGGATCTCGGCGAAGCGGCCGTCGAGCCGCACGGCGAAGAACAGGTTGTCGGAGCGGCGGTGCTGGTCGAGCTGCCCGGTCAGACCCTCGAAGCTCGTGAACGCCGCGATCGGAACACGCCGCAGCGGCCGGAAGGTGGTGACGACGGCGAAGGGCACGGGGGCGCCATCCGGCGGCTCGGTGATGCGGCCATCGGACTGCACCTGATAGAAATGCCCGTCCACCACGACCATCTCGCCGTCGAGCCCCTCGAAGGTGCCGAGGCCGAAATCGCCATGCTTCCTCAGCTCGCCGACGGTGACGGCCCCCTTGTAGACGCCCTGCACCAGCGCCCCGGTCGTCGAGACCTGGAACAGGGTCGAGTGATCGAGGCCGAGGGCATCGGAAAGCGCGCGCGCCACGAAATGGCGCAGGGACTCCCCCGTTTCATTGCAGCGCGCCGTCAGCGCATCCAGCAACGATTGATAGACCTCGACAGTGAGCCGCGGCATGCCCGCTCCTTCCTCAGATGATGGCCTCGCTGCGGACCTGCTGCCCGAGCTCGCGATTGTGGGAATAGTCGACGGGGACCTCGATGATGACGGGCCCGGAGATCTCCATCGCCTTGCGCAAGGTGGGCGCGAAGGCCTCGGGCCGCTCGACCCGGAAGCCCGTGGCGCCCATGGCCTCGGCGAATTTCACGTTGTCCACGGGGCCGAAATCGACGCCGGAGGTGCGGCCGTATTTCAGCATCTCCTGGAAGCCGACCATGTCATAGGCGCCGTCCTTCCAGATGACATGGACGAAATTGCATTTGAGCCGGACCGCCGTCTCCAGCTCCACGGAGGAGAAGTGGAAGCCCCCGTCGCCGGAGACCGAGATCACCTTCTGGCCCGGTCTCGCCAGGCAGGCGGCAATGGCCCAGGGCAGTGCCACGCCGAGGGTCTGCTGGCCGTTCGAGATCAGCATCTGGCGCGGCTGGAAGACATGCAGATAGCGGGCATGCCAAATATGGAACGAGCCCATATCGAGGCAGAGTGTCACGTCGTCCTTCAGGAAGGGCTGCAGCTCCGCGACGAGGCGCAGAGGATGGCTGGGCACGCCGGCCTCGCGGCCTCCGCGCTCGCGCAGCGCCGTCATCTCCTCCACGACCACCTTCAGCAGCGGATTGGCCAGCGCTTGCGGCTGTGGATGCAGGAGAGGTGTCAGCGCCGCGAGCGTATCGGCGATGTCCCCGGTCAGCTCGACGGTCGGCTTGTAGGCCGCATCGATGTCGCAGGCTACGGGATCGATATGGACGATCGGGCGTCCCTTCCCCCGATTCCACAGCGCCTCGTCATATTCGATCGGGTCGTAGCCGACCGTGATGACGACATCGGCCGCATCCAGCAGGCGGTCGCCCGGCTGGTTGTGGAAAAGCCCGACCCGGCCGGCAAAGAGATGCACGAGCTCCCGCGGCACGATCCCGCTGGCCTGGAAGGTGACCGTCACCGGCAGAGGCACGGCGCCAAGGAGCTTGCGCGCCGCAGCAGCCGCCCGAGGCTCGTTCGCCAGCATGCCGAAAAGGATCACCGGCGCCTTCGCCTGGTTGATGAGGCGCGCCGCCTCGGCGATGGCCTCCGCCGGCGCAGCGCCGGCTCGCGCGGGGCTTACGGGCGTCAGCACGCGCGCGCTCGCCGGCTCGTTCATCACATCGCTGGGCAAGGCGACGAAGGCAGCGCCGGGGCGCGGGCTCTCCGCGGTCCGGAAGGCGTTCGCCACGACCTCGCCGATGGCCGCCTCGGAATCGACCTCGACGCTATACTTGCTGACGCCGCGGAGCAGAACCGCCGTGTCCAGGCTCTGATGCGCCTGCTTCAGCCGGTCCGCCCGCGGCACCACGCCGCCGAAACCCACCACCGGCGAGCCCTCCGAGGTCGCGGTGGCGAAGCCGGTAACCAGATTCGTCGTCCCGGGACCGGAGGTGACCAGGCACACGCCTGCCTTGCCGGTGATCCGGCCCAGGCCCTGGGCGATGAAGGCGGCATTCTGCTCATGCCGGCAGACGACGGTCTCGATTCCCGAATCGAGCAGGGCGTCAAACACCCGGTCGATCTTGGCACCAGGCACCCCGAATATGCGGGTGACGCCTTGTGCCTTCAGATTGCGGACCAATATTTCCGCACCGCACGGTTCAGCCATCGCACCTCTCCATCGCCGCTCTGTTGTCGGAAGATAGGGCCGGTCGGGGAGCAAACCAGTCTAGCGACCGCCGCCGGAAGATGGAAAGCCGTGGCGCGCCGCATCCGTGGACTGTCGAAGGGCGGCCGGCCCTGCTACTTTCGCCAAGCGAGGAAAAGCCCGAAGTGACCACCGACCCTGCAACGATCCTCATCGTCGACGACGAGCCGCCGATTCGCCGGCTCCTGCGCACGACGCTCAGCGTGCAGAACTACCGCGTGGTCGAGGCGGCCACCGGTGGCGAGGGTCTCTCCCTGCTGCGCCATGAAAAGCCCGATCTCGTGATCCTCGATCTCGGCCTGCCGGACATCGATGGCATCGAGGTCATCCGCCGCATGCGGGCGGAATCCCCCGTTCCGATCCTGGTGCTGTCGAGCCGGGAGGACGAGAAAGGCAAGGTGGCGGCCCTCGACCTCGGCGCCGACGACTATGTGACCAAGCCTTTCGGCATGGAGGAGCTGATGGCCCGGCTGCGCACGGCGCTCCGCCACCGGCTTCAGGAGCAGGGCAGCCGCCCGGTCTTCCGCAGCGGTGGCCTGGCCGTCGACCTCGTGAGGCGAATTGTCACCGTGGGCGGCAATGAGGTCAAACTGTCACCGAAAGAATATGATATATTACAACAGCTTGTCATACATGCCGGCAAGGTCCTCACCCACCGGCATCTGCTTCGGGAGGTGTGGGGGCTTGAAGCCGGGGGCGACATCCAGTATCTGCGCGTCTACATACGTCAGCTGCGCCAGAAGCTGGAGGCCGATCCCGAGCGGCCGAGGCATATTCTGACCGAGGCCGGGGTCGGTTACCGGCTGCAGGACGACCGCTGATCTAGCTTTTGCCGATTGCAACGCCTGTCCCGCAAGCCAGGCATGGATCATATCCACGCGATGAAATGTTCTAGTTCGACGACGTTGCGGCGAACCGCGACACCCTTTTCCACGACCTCGTAGCATGAACGAGAGCGACAGCGCCTCTGCCTCTCAAGGGATGGCCTCGCAGGCGACAGCCGGGCCGGCTGCGCCCTCGCGGACACTGCACGGCGACGAGGCCCGGACCCACAACCTGATGCTAGGGGCGCTCGGCGTCGTCTTCGGCGATATCGGCACCTCGCCCCTCTACACCATGCAGATCTGCATGAGCGAGACCGGCGATGTCACGCATGCCGGCGTCATGGGCATCCTTTCGCTCATCGTCTGGTCGCTGATCATCGTCGTCACGATGAAATACGTCTTCGTCGTCATGCAGGCCGACAACCGTGGCGAAGGCGGCATATTGGCGCTGACCGCGCTCGCGCTGCGCGGCGTGAAGAAGGATGCACGCTTCGCCGCCCTTGTGCTCGGCGCAGGGATGGCGGGGGCCGCGCTCTTCTACGGCGACGGCGTCATCACCCCGGCCATCTCGGTGCTCTCGGCGGTGGAGGGCCTGAAGGTCGTCACCCCAGGGCTCGAGGAGTGGATCCTGCCGCTGACTGTGGCGCTGCTCGTCGGCCTCTTTGCCTTTCAGCGCCATGGCACCAGCGCCGTGGGCAGCTACTTCGGGCCGATCACCGCCTTCTGGTTCGCTTGCCTTGCCATCGCCGGGCTCCACGAGATTGTCCGCCAGCCACAGATCCTGGAGGCGCTCAACCCCCTATGGGGCGCGCGTCTGCTGTTGAACCACCCCTGGAAGGGCTTCGTCCTGCTGGGCGCGGTCGTTCTGGCTGTGACTGGGGCGGAGGCGCTCTATGCCGATATGGGCCATTTCGGGCGCAAGGCGATCAGCCGGGCCTGGCTCTATCTCGTCTTCCCCGCTTTGCTCCTGAACTATTTCGGCCAGGGCGCGCATCTGCTCGCCGATCCGGCGGCCGTCGACAACCCCTTCTATCGCCTCTATCCCACCTGGGCCGTGATCCCCATGGTGTTTATCGCCTCGGCCGCCACCATCATCGCCTCGCAGGCCGT
>DATBBO010000698.1:0-2102 GCA_036270995.1 Dongiaceae bacterium
CCGCCGTCGGCACCTCGCCCTTGGCATGGCGCAGCCGGTCGAGGCGGGCAAGCGCCGCATCGCCGGCATCCTTGGGCAAGCTCGGCTGGCCCTGGCCGGGCTGCACGATCTCCGCCGCCCGATGCGCGGCGGCGCGGCCGAAGACGACGAGATCGAGCAGCGAGTTGGAGCCCAGGCGATTGGCGCCATGGACGGAGACGCAGGCCGCCTCCCCGATCGCCATCAGCCCCGGCACCACCGAATCGGGATTGCCGTTCTTCAGCGTCACCACCTCGCCGCGGTGATTGGTCGGGATGCCGCCCATGTTGTAGTGGCAGGTGGGCAGCACCGGGATCGGCTCCTTGGTGCAGTCGCAGCCGGCGAAGATGCGGGCCGTCTCGGCGATGCCCGGCAGGCGCTCATGGATCAGCTTGGGATCGAGATGCTCGATGTGGAGGTCGATATGGTCCTTCAGGGGGCCGACGCCGCGGCCCTCGCGGATCTCCAGGGTCATCGCCCGGCTGACCACGTCGCGCGAGGCCAGATCCTTGGCCGAGGGGGCATAGCGCTCCATGAAGCGCTCGCCTTCGGAATTGGTGAGATAGCCGCCCTCGCCGCGAACGCCCTCGGTGATCAGGCAGCCCGCGCCATAGATGCCCGTGGGGTGGAACTGGACGAATTCCATATCCTGCAACGGCACGCCCGCGCGCAGCGCCATGGCATTGCCGTCGCCGGTGCAGGTATGGGCGGAGGTGCAGGAGAAATAGACCCGGCCATAGCCGCCGGTGGCGAGCACGGTGAGCGGCGCGCTGAAGCGGTGGATGGTACCGTCCTCCAGCGACCAGGCCATGACGCCGCGGCAGACCCCGTCCTCGTCCATGATCAGGTCGAGGGCGATGTATTCGACGAAGAACTCGGCCTTATGCTTGAGCGCCTGCTGATAGAGCGTATGCAGGATGGCATGGCCGGTGCGGTCGGCCGCGGCACAGGTGCGCTGCGCGATGCCCTTGCCGAAATGGGTGGTCATGCCGCCGAAGGGGCGCTGATAGATCTTGCCGGCCTCGGTGCGGCTGAAGGGCACGCCGTAATGCTCGAGCTCGATCACCGCGGGCACCGCCTCGCGGACCATATATTCGATGGCATCCTGGTCGCCCAGCCAGTCCGATCCCTTGACCGTGTCGTACATATGCCAGCGCCAATCGTCCTCGCCCATATTGCCGAGGGAGGCGCTCATGCCGCCTTGGGCGGCCACGGTATGGCTGCGGGTCGGGAAGACCTTGGTGATGCAGGCGGTGCGCAGCCCCTGCTCGGCCATGCCGAAGGTCGCGCGCAGCCCCGCCCCGCCGGCGCCGACGACGATGACGTCGTAGCTGTGGTCGGTGATCGGGTAGGCCTTGCCGTTGATGGCGGCGGACTTGTCCGGGGAATTGCCGTTCTGCATATCCTCAACCCGCGAAGGCGATCTTGCTCAGCGCTACGAAGCCGGCCATGAACAGACCGAGGCAGGCACCCTTGGCCAGCAGGATCGACGCCAGCTTCGCGGCCTCGCCATGGACGTAATCCTCGACCACCACCTGCAGGCCGAGGGCGGCATGCCCGAACGTCGCCCCCAGCAGCAGCACCGTCAGCCCATAGGTCACGGGCTCATGCAGCCAGGCGATGACGCCGGCGTAATCGCTGCCGATATGGGCCAGCAGCGCGGCGACGAACCAGACGACCAGGGGGATCAGCAGCAGCGCCGTCACCCGCTGCACCCACCAATGGGCCACCCCCTCCTTGGCCGAGCCCAGGCCGCGCGCCCGGCCGAGCGCCGTGCGATGGTCGCTCATCCCAGGTCTCCTCTCATCCCAGGTCCCCTCTCATCAGAGGTCTCCCAGGGCGGCAACGCCGGCGATGAAGGAAATGACCGTCAGCGCCACGGCGGCAACCACCACCGTCCAGCCGCTGGCATAGACGGTCTTCAGCTCGAAGCCGAGCCCGGCATCCCAGAACAGATGGCGGATGCCGTTGGCGAGATGGAAGAACAGGGCGAAGGTCCAGCCGAAGAGCAGCAGGCGCCCCAGCCAGGAGCCGATGAGGCCTGCGGCGGTCGCGAAGGCGGCGGGCCCGCTGGCGGCGGCGAC
>DATBBO010000699.1:0-2889 GCA_036270995.1 Dongiaceae bacterium
GACCGCGGCAGAGCTCTGCCGCGGTCCTCGATATGTGCGATGAACGAAGCGGCCCTTCTTCTCGAAGCGCGTGAGGTCGCCAAGCGGTTCGATTCGGTCGTCGCGCTGAGGGCGGCCAATCTCGCCATCCGCGCCGGCGAGGTGCATGCGCTCATGGGCGCCAACGGCGCCGGCAAGAGCACGCTGGTCAAGATCATCACGGGAGTCTATCCGGCCGATGGCGGCGAGATCCGCCTGCGCGGTGCGGCCGAGAGATTCGCCTCGCCGGCAGCCGCGCGGCGCGCCGGCATCGTCTCGGTCTATCAGGATCCAGCACTGGTTCCCGATCTGACCGTGGCGCAGAACCTGCGCCTGGCCGGGGTGAAGCTGACGGCGGTGCGCGGCTGGCTGGCGCGGCTCGGCATCGAGGGCCTCGACAGCAGCGCCTTCATCCGCGACCTGCCCTACCCTGTTCTGCGGCTGATCGATCTTGCCCGCGCGCTCGCCTCGGAGCCCGACATCCTGCTGCTTGACGAGATAACGGCGGCCCTGCCGGCAGATCTCTCGGAGCGGGTCTTCGCGATGATCCGCCACTGGCGCGAGAGCGGCCGCGCCGTGATCTTCATCTCCCATCGCATGGCCGAGGTCGCGGCCCTCTGCGACCGCGCGACGGTGCTGCGCGACGGCGTGACGGTGGGCGTCACGGAGATGGCCCGGGGAAGCGAGGAGCAGATTGTCGCTCACATGTTGGGGCCGGAGGTGGCAAGGGCCAGCGCCCATCCCCATCACGCGGCGGCACCGCATGCCGCAGCGGGCGTTCCAGCGCTGGAGCTCAGCAATCTCGGATATGGGCATCAGCTGAACGACGTCTCCTTCCGCCTCCATGCCGGCGAGGTGCTCGGCATCGCCGCCCTGGAGGGCCAGGGTCAAGAGGAGCTGTTCGACTGCATTGCCGGTATCCGCCGCAACTTCCGCGGCAGGATTCTGGTGGAGGGCCGAGAGCTGAAGCCGCGCCATCCCGCCGATGCGATCCGCGCAGGGCTCGTCCTGGTGCCCGCCAACCGCCTGACCGCCCTGCTCCAGCAGCGCTCGATCCACGAGAACATTGCGCTGCCCATGCTGCGCGGCCTCGGCGCGTGGGGACCGATTCCCATGGCGGCGGAGCTCGGCCGCGTGAACGCTGCCATCGCCCGGCTGCAGATCGATACCCGGGCCGAATCCGAGCTTCGCCGCCTCAGCGGCGGCAATCAGCAGAAGGTGGTGATCGCCCGCTGGCTCGCCAGTGGCTTCAAGACCCTGCTCTGCTTCGATCCCACCCGCGGCATCGATATCGGCACCAAGCGCCAGATCTATGCCCTGCTGCGCGAGCTGGCCGCCGCCGGCGCTGCTGTCCTGCTTTTCACCTCCGAGTTGCCGGAGATTCCACTCGCCTGCGACCGCGCCCTCATCCTCTTCGGCGGCCGGATCGTGCGCGAGATGCCGGCGGCCGAGGCGGATGAAGGAACCTTGCTGCGCGCCGCCCACGGCCTGGTGGAGACGGCGGAGATGCGCAGTTGACCGGCCAAAGCATGGCGGGCGACCGCTTGAGCGCGGCGGGCAACACCGTCCGCCGGGCCTTCCGCCGCCATCCCGACCTCTTCGGCATGCCCGCGCTCATGCTCGTCATGCTGGCGCTCACCCTCGTGATCCATCCCAAGTTCGACGATTTCGACCTTCAGTCCCTGGCCATGGGGGCCTTGCCGCTGGCCTTCGCGGCGGCGGCGCAGACCATCGTGGTCATCTCCGGCGGCATCGACCTCTCGGTCGGCTCGCTCATCGCGGTCGCCAATGTGCTGGCGGCGAGCACGATGCAGAACGAAAGCTTCGGCCAGTCGCTCCTCCTGGCACTGGCGATCCTGATCCTGGGCGCCATCCTGGGGGCCGTGAACGGGTTGCTGGTGGTCTTCTCCCGCATACCCGATGTCGTTGTGACCCTGACCACAGGCTTCATCTGGGGTGGCGTCGCCCTGCTGATCCTGGAGAAGCCGGGCGGCGGCGCGCCGGCGGATTTCCTGAATTTGGGCGCCGGGATCGTCTTCACCACCTGGCTGCCGGCAGCACTCGTGCTTCTGATCGTCGCCGTGGCGGTGATCTGGATACCGGTGCGTGCGACGCGGCTGGGTCTCGTCATCTATGCCATCGGCAGCGACCGCGTGGCCGCCTTCCGCAGCGGCGTTAACGTGGCGCGGGCGCGCGTCATCGCCTATGCCATCGGCGGGCTCTTCAGCGCGGTGGGGGGCCTCGGCCTCACCATGACCACGGGGATTGGCGCGCCGCTGGCCGGGGTCTACTACACCCTGAGTGGCCTCGCCGCGATCGTCATCGGCGGAGTCAGCCTGACGGGAGGGCGCGGCGGCATCATCGGGCCCCTCATCGCCGCCTATGTGCTGACCCTGATCCCGGCAGACCTGATCTTCATGAACATCGATCCGAACTACGGCCAGGTGATCCAGGGCACGCTGATCGTGCTGGTGGTCATGCTGGGCGGCTTTGCCACCGTCATGCGGACGCGCAAATGAGCGCCGCGGGCCTCATGTCCCAGGGCGGGCTGGTGACACTGATGCGCCGGCACACCATCTTTCCGCTGATCCTGCTGCTCGTCCTGCTCGTCGCCGGCATCGAGCTGGTGCGGCCGGGAACCGTCACCCCGACCTGGATCTCCAACACTCTGCTCTTCGCCGCACCCCTGGGCATCCTCGCCGCCGGCCAGACCTTGGTGATGCTGACCGGCGGCATCGATCTTTCGGTCGCCAGCGTCGCGACCGGAGCCGCCTATCTCCTTTCCACCAACTCCTCGAGCGGCACCGTGCTTGCCATCCTGATCGGCCTCTCTCTGGGGGTGGCGGTGGGCCTGCTCAACGGCATCGGGAT
>DATBBO010000700.1:0-2699 GCA_036270995.1 Dongiaceae bacterium
CTCTACCACATGAGAAACCCGCGCTATCCCATCGCAGAAGAATTTCTGCGTTGTTCATGCCGGGATTTCTTCCAGATTCATTAACTGCAGGACATCTGTGGCGGAAATGACGCTTCGAGGAGATTTCGATGTATCCGGTCGCCCTCTATGGCTCTTTGCCGGAGATCGCCTATCTGGCGCCGCGCGGCAGCTTCAGGGTCCATGGGGCGGTGGAAGAGGAACCCATTCCCCGGTCCGACCGGCCGCGTCGCACAGCGCCGCTCGAGGAAGAAAGAGGCGCAGCGATACCCCGTCGCAGCTCCGATGAGTGATCAGACAAATTGAGGCTGTACCCGTCGGGGTTCGGTTTCGGGGGTCGCTGCCGGCATCCTTCCCCCGGCAGCGACCCCATTCATGACGCCTGGCCTAGAGCCTGCCCTCGGCGATCTCTTGCTTGCGGCGCGCCACATAGGCGCCGAGAGCCTCGCGGATCCCCGGATCCATGGGCGGCTCCTCATAGCTGCGCAGCAGTTCTTTCCATATCCCATTTGCGCGCCGGGTGCCGTCGAGGGAGCCGGAGTCCTGCCAGGTTTCGAAATTGCGCCAATCCGAGAGCAGGGGCGAATAGAAGGCCGTCTCGTAGCGTTCCAGGGTGTGGCCGACACCGAAGAAATGCCCGCCGGGGCCGACCTCCGCCACGGCCGCCATGGCCTGCTCCACGCCAGAGGTGTCGAAAGGCTGGAAAAACTCGCGCATCATCTGCAACATCTCCGCATCGACGATCAGCTTCTCGAAGGAGGCGGTGAGGCCGCCTTCGAGCCAGCCGGCACAATGCATCAGCAGGTTGACCCCGCCCATGATGGCGCCCCAGAGCGACATCTCCGATTCGTAGGCCGCCTGCACATCGACGCAGTTGGAGGAGGTCACATTGCTCGATCGGAAGGGCAGGCCATAGCGCCGCGCGAGCTGACCGCTGACCATGGCCGATTTGGCATATTCGGGCGTGCCGAAGGCGGGCGCCCCGCTGCGCATGTCGACATTGGAGGTGAAGCCGCCATAGACCACGGCGGCACCCGGCCGGGCGAGCTGGGCCAGTGCCACCATGAACAAGGCCTCGGCGTTCTGCTGGACGATGGCACCGACCAGGGTGACGGGACTCATGGCGCCGGCGAGGGTGAACGGCGTCAGGATCGAGGCCTGGCCGGAGCGCGCCAGCTCCACAAGCCCCTCCCCCATGGGGCCGTCGAGCCGGAGCGGTGAATTCGAGTTGATGACGGTGATCGCGGTCACCTGGCGATCCATCTGGTCCCGGGGTATCCCATAGGCGATGCTGATCATCTCGACGGCATCGCGGACGCGATAGCCGCCCAGGGCCCAGCATTCCCAGGACTTGTCGGTGAGGGTCAGCACCGCCTCGTAGAAATCGAGATGCCGGCTCTCGGCGGGCAGATCCGTGGGCTCGATCGGACCACCGCCTTCCTGATGGATGACGTTCAAGGACTGCACGAGCTTGATGTAGTCGCGCATGTCGGCGGAGGTGCCGGCACGCCGGCCGCGGTCGAGATCGTTGGCGAAGGCGGGCCCACCCACGGAGCTGAAGACGACCTCGCCTTCGCCCAGAACGATGCTCTTGGCGGGATCACGCGTGAGAATGGTGAAGGAGTTCGGCGCCTTGGCGATTTCCGCCTCGATCATCGCCGGATCGCAGCGCACGCGCTGCGTGGCCTCGTCCACAGCGGCGCCGGCCCGGCGCAGGATGCGCCGGCTCTCCTCATGCATGACCTCGATTCCGACCTCGGCCAGCAGCTTGAGCGAGGCCTGGTGGATCGATTCGATCTGATCGGCGCTCAGCAGCTCCATCGGCCGATAGAGATTGCTGAGCCGGGCGAAAGGAAGCTGACGGATCCCCGCCGATCGGTTCGCCCGCTCGCGGCGGCGCGGTCGCGTGGCGTCGTTCATCGCTCCCTCGCCTCACCGCCACCAAGATCGACGAGCTCGCGGATATAGCCCACGGCATCGGGATCGATACTCTCGCCGAACTCCCGTGCCATGCGATGGCCGCCATAGACGGCCGCATAAATGGCGCCGGGCACATGGGCATCGCCGATGGTCCTGAGGGTTTCGAGACCGGCGATCCCCTGCAATTCGCGGGCCAGCTCGTCGTTGGAGTCCCGTGCGCCGACCAGGAGCAGCGCATCGGCGTCGACCGCGAGAGTCGCACCGTCATAGATGCTGGCGAAACTGGCCGTCGCCCCGTCCCAGCCCACCAGGCGCCGTGCCAGCTGGATCGCAACGCCGGCTGTCATCAGCCGCGTCTGCACCCGGAACTGCTCATCGGTCATGCTGGTCCAGCTCGAAACCTCGAGGCCGGGCGTGACGAAGGTCACCCGCCGTCCCGCCTGGAGCAGCTTCTCGGCGAGAACCCCGGCCATGTAGTACTGGTCGTCGTCATAGATCACCACATGCCCCTCCGGCAGGCGGCCGGCCAGCACATCGTCCGGCGTGAAGAGATTGGGGGCTGCGGGATCCAGTACCGGCTGCAGATTGGCATAGCCGAGGCCGTCGCGGCGCCAGCGGGCACCTGTAGCCAGGATCACATGCCGGCAATCCATGCCAGCGATATCGTCGGCGCTCAGCCCGCTCTCCAGGAAGACCTCCACATTGGCAAGGCGCTCGATCTGCCCGAGACGGTAGTCGCGCACCCGCGCCCAGCTGGCGAG
>DATBBO010000701.1:0-2910 GCA_036270995.1 Dongiaceae bacterium
CCGTCGCCAGTTCGTCCAGCGCCCATTGGACGAATTGGTCGAGATAGCGCTGGTAGTTGGTCAGCAGGATCCAGGGCTGGATGTCGCGCCAGTCGGTGCCGGTATAGTGCCGCAGGCGCCGGAGCGAATAGTCGACGCGCACGGCATCGAAGAGGGCGAGAGGGCGCGGGCGACCCGGCTCGGCGATCCAGGCGCCGTCCACCACCTCATCGCCCACCGTCGCCAGGATCGGCGTGGGGAAATGCCGCGCGAGCTCGGCGGCGGAGATATCGCCATGGACGAGCTCGTCCCCCTCCTCGAAGACATAGGGGTAAGGGATCTCGCGCTCGCTCACCCGCACGTCGAGGGTCACGCCATACTCCTCGACCAGGGGACGAAGCTGCTCCAGCAGATAGCGCCGGAAGAAGCCCGGCTGGGTGACCGTGGTAACATAAGTCCCCGGTGCCTGGATCTTCGCCCAGGCGCGTCGCGTTACCGGCGCCGGACCGCTCGGCGCCCAGGTGAGGCAGAGCTCGGGATAGCGGAACTTGCGGCGCTGGGCCGCCGTCGGTGGGTGACCATGGGAGACGTAGCGCTCGAGCGCCTGGCGCAGCGCCCCGGTGGCGGCGGTGTGAATGGATTCCAGGCGGTCGACGGCTTGGCCGGGGGTGAGGGAGGAACTCTGCTTGTTGGGCATGTTGGACATGTCGCCTCGTGGCCCGGGCAAGTCGAAGGGATGGCGCTTCGGCAAGTTAACTTAGGCGAAACCTACCGGAGTCGCGATAGACTTGCCCGCCGGCTCATCGGCAGGGACAGAGGGAAACAGCATGAAAACGCGTTACGCCGTGGTTTTGGGGATGCTTGTCGGATTCGGTTTGGGCGCGGTGGCGATCCAGGGGCTTCATGCCCAGACCAAGCCGCCCGTCTACTACATCAGCGAGGTCGACATGACCAATCCGGACGGCTATGCAAAGGAATATCTGCCGCTGGTCCAGGCGACCATCAAAGCCGCGGGCGGGCGCTACGTGGCCTCGGGCAAGGCGACCCCCATCGAGGGCGATCCGCCGAAATCGCGCATCGCGGTGGTCGCCTGGGACAGCATGGAGACGCTCATGGCCTGGCGCAATTCCGACGCCTTCAAGGAGGCCCGGAAGACCGGCCTGAAATACGCCAGTTTCCGCGCCTTTGCGATTGCCGGCACGCCGCAATAGCGAGTCGCCGCGGCGTCATCGCCCCTCCGGGCGATTTGAAACACAGCAGCGGGCCCAGTTCTCCCGGCGTCAGTGATTCACTTGCCGCGCTTGGACCTTGAGGGATTCGATATCGATCCCGCTGCTGAAATCCAAGGCGGCGAGCGCGGCGGCGAGCGCAGCGCTGGCGCCGCGGTCGCTGGCCAGCGCCTCGACATCGATGGGACCGGTCCTTATTCCGGTGCCGGGAAGCCCGACCATTGCCAGGCTCGCCAGCGCCGAGGCGTTCTCTTGCGCACGGGAGAAGGTCAGCGCTACTGCGTCGAGCGCAATTCCGCCCGGAATGGCGAAGCCGCCAATGCCCGATTCGGCGGCGTCGGTCAGCGCCGTGATCGCCGCCGCCCGGGCCCCACCGATCCCATGGCTGCTGGCATCGGCCTGCATGTTCAGGCTGTTGACGGCGAAGGTCTGGAAGACACCGCCAGCGAAGTCGGCGCTCGCCGTCGCGCCCGTGCCGCGCTCGCCCTTGTTCAGCGCCGCGGCATCGATCAGCACATCTCCCAGGGAGACATTAATGCCGGCGATGTCGACCGCGGCGTGGGCCACCGCCGCGCCGGATCCGGAATTCACGCTGTCGGCCAGGACGGAGACATGGCCGTTGACCACCGGGCCACGGAAGATCGGAAGACCGCCGCCGCTGACATCCATGGTAAGTCCGGCATTTGCCGAGGCTCCCGAGCCGGCACGGCCATCCTCGGCGATCGCCGAGACATCGATGTCGCCCTCGACCGCGATCTCAATGCCGGTATCGATCATCGTCCGGGCCTTCGCCTTGGCCGAGCCAGCGCCCTCGTTCACAGCGCTGGCCTTGTCCGACAGCGGGCCGAGCTGGATGCTATGGGCCAGCAGCGTGCCGGAGCGGGCCCTGATGTTCTGCAGGGCCGAGGCGACCGCGTCACCCGCCCCCTGATCGATCGCAAGGGCCGCCACCTCGGTCGGACCCCCGACGGTGACCCGGCCTGAGGTCGCATTGAGCCTGGCACTCGCCAGCGCCGAGGCGTTGCCGAGCCCATGCCGGGCAGTCAGCGCCGAGGCGTCAATGGTGATGCCGTCGGGGATCGAGATGCTTCCCTCCTTCATCCGGCCGATGGCATGGGCGACCGCCCCGCCCGAACCCTGGCTGCTGGCATCGGCCGTGAGATCGAGGCTGAGGAGATGGAAATCATTGAACCCGTTGGCGGCCACGCTGGAGGGACTGTGTCCCTTCGCGTAAAAGGAGGCGTCGGCCAGCGCCCCCGGGCCGCCGCCATGGCTTCCACCGATCGCCGAGACATCGATCGTCACATTGTGGAGCTGAACGCTGTCCAGGGCGCCGCCGAGATTCAATCGCCCCGCCGCAGCTACGCCGCCCGAGCCCGAATTCGTGGCATGGGCGCCAATGGCGATGTCGCCGTCCACCGCGAGGACGCTTCGGCCGAGGCTGGGGCTGAAGAAGAGGCCCGCATTGGCCGAGGCTCCGATGCCACCAGTTTCCGCCGGCGCGCCGCTGATGTTCCTCGCATCGGCCATGAGAATGACGTTCCCCGCGATATGGATGCTCCCGGCCGGGATCGATGCGTCCACGGCCGCGACATTGGCGCGGGCGCGGGCCGAGCCGCCACCCCGGTTCAAGGCGCTCGCCATATCGCTCAGCGAGCCCAGGTCAAGAGCAGCCCCTTCGCCCGAGGCGCGGAAGCGCCCC
>DATBBO010000702.1:0-6899 GCA_036270995.1 Dongiaceae bacterium
GTCGGCGAAGGAGGCCTTGTAGAGGGCCTGCTGCGCCGGCCGGCCATAACGCTCGGTGATGGCCTCCCAGCTCTCCGCCGTGGCGTCGAGGGCCTGCTTGGCGGACATCTGCTTGCCGAGAACGGCCGAGACGTTGACATCGAGCTCGTGCCAGTACTCGGCGGTGCCGGGAATGCGCAGATATTCCTCCTGCAGCGGCATCGCCAGGCCTTCGTAGTAGCCATGCAGATATTCGGCGACATCCGCCGCGTTCCAGCCCTGGGCCTGCCATTCGGCGATGGTGCTGGTGCCGGCCGGCGGCAGGTATTCGTAGGTCATGCCGGGCTGCACGCCGGTCCAGCCATGGGTGCAGTTGAAGAAGGCATTCTTCTGATTGGCCATGAAGGCGAGGAAGTCATAGGTCGCCTCCTGCTTCTTGGAGAGCCGCGAGATGACGCAATGCCAGGAGCCGCCATTGGTGTTGCCGACCTGGTTGAGGTCGTATTTCTTCCAGGCGCCGCCGATGGGATTGAAGGATTCGGTGGTGCCGGGGATCGCCGCGGCGCCGATCTTGCCCTGCACCTTCGAGACCTTCGGATCCTGGGCCAGGGTCGGCAGGTCACCCCATGTCGGCTCCATCGCCGCCTGACCGGCGAGGAACAAATTCCAGCCCTGCCCCAGGGTCCAGCTGATCTGCTCCTGCGGGCCGTTGGCGAGGAACTTCACATAGTCGTCGAGCGCCCGGACATGCCCTTCCGAATTGATGAACGGCTTCATATCGGCCGGATTGAAGAAGAAGTACTTGTTATCGGGATTGATGACATAGGGCGCGGCCAGGGTCAGGAAATGGAAGAAGCCCTGCTCGTTGACCTTGGCGTGCAACGAGATGCCCCAGCCCTGGCCGGTGCCGCCCCAATCCCAGCCGGTGAAGAAATCGGCGAGGTCGTGCATCTGCTGCATGGTCTTGGGTGGTATCGGCAGGGCATAGCCGGCCTTGGCCTTGAACTTCGCCTGCACATCGGGATTGGTGAAGATGTCCTTGCGGTAGTAGAGCGCCTGGGCGTCGGCGTCGAACAGCACGCCGTAGAGCTTTCCCTTCCAGGTATAGAGCTTCTTCATCGAGGGCAGGAACTGAGCCGGATCCCAGTAGGAATGGCGCGGATCGCCCAGGTGGTCTTCGATCGGAACGATGTAGGGTTCCTCGGGCTGGAAATAGTCGCCATAGAACCAGGCACCGGTCATATAGGCGTCATAGCGCCCGAGGCCGCTGGTCAGATCGGAGAAGATCTGGGTATGCAGGGTTTCGATCGGAACCTCGGCGACGTTGACGCGGCCGCCGGTCTCCTCCTCCCAATGCGGCACATGATATTTCAGGCCGTCACCCACCGTCGCCTTCAGCACCATGACGTTGATGGTGGTGCCCTTGTAGGGCTTGGTCTTGATGAAATCGAGACGCTCCTGGGTGATGGGGGCCTCATAGGGAGCGTCGGGTGAGGACGGCAGCAGATTGCCGGCCGCCCGTGCCGGCCTGGTCATCTTTGCGAGGATCGCCGCGGAGAAGCCGAGCTGTCCGGCCAGCAGGATGAAGCGCCGCCGCCCGATCCGGCCCCGCAGGTAATCGCATGCCAGTTCCTTGAACCGATCCGCGTTCTCGCGATTAGGCATTTCCTCCTCCGATCGTTGGTTCGTTACTCGTCAGGTGCCGGCTTCGGAACCCCTTCTTTCACGGCAACAACCCGCTGCCTTCACGATTCCGCCAAGCGCGATTCTGTTTCGTCGATCCTGTGAGGTTTGGGGAGTCTTGCGACTTTCAGCGAGGCTGTCGTCGAAAAGTTGAAAGAACTGGGACGTCGAGCCGTCAGGAATATTTAGCGCCGGCTTTCTTGACGCGTCAACCTCCCGAGACCTGCCAGAACGGCCGCAGGCTCGCATGCAGGCGGCTATAGGCGGCAAAGCGCCGGTCGAGCAGGGCCTGAAGCGCAGGCTCCGGTTCGATAGCGTGGGAAAGCCTCGTCATGGCGGCGACGGCGGTTGCGATATCCGCAAAGGTTCCGTTGCCGACCGCAGCCAGGATGGCGGCGCCGCGCGCCCCGAACTCCGTGCCCCGGGGGATGTCCAGGCGCAGCCCGAGCGCTGCGGCGAAGATCTCCGACCAAGCTGGGCTGCGCGCGGGGCCGCCGGCAAAGCGGGCAGCCGCCGGGCGCGGGCACACCCGCAGGAGAGTCTCGAGATGCCGGCGATGCTCGAAGGCGACGCCCTCATAGATCGCGCGCACGGCATGGCCCAGATGATGCCAGCTCGACAAACCCACCAGGCTGCCGCGTGCGCGCATATCGTCGATCGCCCCATTGAGGAAGGGCAGAAAATAGACCGGGGGATCGTCAGGCCGCGTGGCAGCGAGCGCCGTATTGCTCAATTCATAGGCAGTCTCGGCGGCTTCGCCCTCGCGGCCGGGACGGCGCAGGAAGGTCTCGACGAACCATTCGAAGCTGCTGGCCGAGGACGGGCTTCCTTCGATCAGCAGCCACTGCCCCTCTTCGGCGGCGTGGCAGAGGAAGCCGACCATGCCCGAAGGCGGGCGTCGGTCGAGGATGACCTGGTGCAGGCCCCAGGTGCCGGACATGACGACGACCTCGCCGAAGCCGATGGCGCCGGTGCCGTACATCACCGCCAAATTGTCGCAGCAGCCTGCGGAAACGGGGATGCCGGGCCGCAATCCCGTTTCAGCCGCGGCCCGGGCCGTCACCAGGCCCGCCAGCGCATAGGGCTCGAGCAGCGCCGGGAGCAGCGCGGCGCGGTGCGCGAGGCCGACGATACCCAGGATAAGGGGGTCGCGCTGGCGCCCGGCGAGTGGGACCAGGCTGGCGGTGGACTGGTCCGTGATCTCGGCGCCGATCTCGCCCGTCAGCTTGAAGCGCAGATAGTCCTTGCAGCTGAGCGCCGCGGCCGCGCGGTCCAGGACCTCCGGCCGGTGACGGTCGAACCAGGCGAGGACGGAGAGCGAGGAGCCGGGCCAGAAGGGCTTGCCGGTGAGCGCCACCTCCTCGGCTTCCAGCCCCGCTTCGCGCCAGGCCGCGACCAGATCGACCGCGCGCGTGTCCGAGGAGGTGAGACCATTGGCGACGGGCTCGCCTGCCGCGTCGACGAGATAGATGCCGTTGCCATAGCCGGTGATCCCGACCGCGGCGATATCGGCGCCCGTGAGCCCGGCTCCGGCAAGTGCGGTGCGAACCGTTGCCGCGACATCCTTCCACAGCTGAAGCGGATCGCGTTCGACATGACCCGGCGCCGGCGTCAGGGGACGGCAATTGCGGACGGTGAGCCCCAACTCGCGGCCGTCGAGAGAGTAGATAGCCGCCTTCACGGCCATGCCGCCGGCATCGATCCCAAGAATAAAATCCGCCACGCCGTCAGGCCTCCATCAGCCGCCTGCGATGGTTCCCGCAGGCCCGCGCGCGGTTACGCTGGCACAGGCCCAAAGGGCTGTCGAGTGAGCCACGCCCGCGCGCGGGCTCTGGCAATCCGGTGGACAGGGATGCGAGGGCCATGCATCCTCGGCCAAAAGTTTCAACCGCGGCAGGGCATCCGGAAGGAGGATCCGTGGCGACGGTCGAGCTCGATCACGTCTGGAAGCATTACGGCACTGTCGCGGCGGTCCAGGACTTCAGTCTCGCGACCGCGGACGGGGAATTCATCGTGCTGGTCGGCCCGTCGGGCTGCGGCAAGACCTCCACCATGCGGATGATCGCGGGGCTGGAGACCCTTTCCCAGGGGCAGATCCGCTTCGACGGAGAGGATGTCTCGGATCGCCTCCCCCGCGACCGCGATGTCGCGATGGTGTTCCAGAACTACGCGCTTTTTCCGCATCTCGACGTCTTCGCCAATATCGCCTTCGGGATGCGGCTGCGGAAGGTGCCGAAGAGCGAGATCGAGGCGCGCGTCCGGCGCGTCGTCCAGACCCTGGGCATCGAGGCGCTGCTCAACCGCAAGCCCAAGGAGCTCTCCGGCGGGCAGCGCCAGCGCGTCGCCCTCGGCCGCGCGATCGTTCGCGAGCCCCGGGTCTTCCTGATGGACGAGCCGCTGTCGAACCTCGATGCCGGCTTGCGCATGGAGATGCGGGCCGAGATCATCAAGCTCCAGCGCCGGCTCGCGGTCACCACATTCTTCGTCACCCACGACCAGGTCGAGGCGCTGAGCATGGGCCATCGCGTGGTGGTCATGCAGCACGGGCTGATGCAGCAGGTCGGGACGCCGACCGAGCTCTATGAGCAGCCCGCCAATTGCTTCGTCGCCGGCTTCATCGGCAGCCCTTCGATGAATCTTCTCGAGGGAAGGGCGAGCGGGGAGGGTATCCTACTGACGGGTGAGAACACGACGCTTCCGGTCAGCGAGTCCGCACGGCGCGCTCTGGCGAAGGTGGGAAACCCCGAGCTGCGCCTGGGCATCCGGCCGGAGCATATCACCCTCTCCGACCGGCCCGCTTCCGGCGGCGCCAGCCTGCCGGCCACGATCGAGATGGTCGAGCCGCTGGGCTATACCATGCTGATCCATGCCCGCCTAGCCTCCGACCACCGGATCAATGTGCTGATGAACGGCCATGTGAGATTGGCGATGGGCGATTCCGTCTACGCCAACTTCGCTTCCGACCATATCTACCTGTTCGATGGCCGGAGCGAGCAAGCCCTGCACGGCATCAGCCTCAGCTGAAGCGAGCTCCCCGCGCCTTCCCGCTGCCGCGCTAGGCAGCCTTTGCGACCACGCCCTGCGGCGGCGGGACGGGTATTCCCGGATCGCGACCCTCGATGAGATCGGCGATGAGACGCCCCGAGCCGCACGACAATGTCCAGCCGAGATGCCCATGGCCGGCATTGAGCCAGAGGCCCCGGATCCGGGTCTCGCCGATGATGGGCGTGCCCGCAGGGCTGACCGGGCGGAGACCCGCCCAGACCCGCGATTTCGAGATGTCGAAATGGCGCTTCATCTCGGGGAAGGTGAAGCCGGCATTGGCGATGATGGCCTCGGCCCGCGAGAGCGCCGGGGTCGCGTCATAGCCGGTGATCTCGGCCGAACCGGAAACCCGCATGCGCTCGCCGATCGGGACGATGCCGAACAGCTTGCTGTCGTCGATGACGGGCACGCTGGGCGCCCCGTTCCAACCCTCGCGCTTGAAGGTGATCGAGACTCCCTTCACCGGATAGATCGGCACGCGGATGCCGTTCCTGGCGAGCATGGGAGCCGTGAAGCTGCCCAGGGCGACGACGACGGTATCGGCCGCGATGCGCCCTTTGTCGGTCACGACGGCCTGAACGCGGCCGCCGCCGGTCTCGATCCTCTGGACTGTCTCACTAAATCGGCATTGGACGCCGCGCGCCGCGCAGGCGGCGGCCAGCCCTTGCGCAAACTTGTTGGAATCGCCGACCTCGTCGCGGGCGAAATAGAGGGCGCCGGCGAGAGTGGATTTCGTGTCCTTCAGGGCGGGCTCGATCTCGACACATCGGTCGGGGCCGATGCGTTCATAGAGCAGCCCGTGCTGCGCGAGATAGTCGGTAGAGCGCTGGGCGGCGTCGAGGGAATCCTGCGAGCGGTAGATCTTCAGCACGCCACGCGTGGCGCGATCATAGGCGATGGCGGTTTCGGCGCCGATCTCCTGCAGCGATTTGAGCGAGTGAAGGGCGAGATGGAGATTGGATTTGGCATTCTCGCGAAATCTCTCCGGCGTGCAGTTGCGGGCGAAGTCGATGCCCCAGCGGATGATGTGCGGGATGGCGCCATAGCGCAGCAGCATAGGCGCATTCTCCTGGCCCAGCCATTTGATGATCTTCGTCGGCATGCCGGGTTGGGACCAGGGCTCGACCTCGCTGGCATGGATGATTCCGCCATTGCCCCAGCTGGTTTCCATGGCCGCTTCGGCCTGGCGCTCGACCAGCACCACCTGATGGCCGGATTTGCTGAGATACCAGGCCGTGGCCGTGCCGACCGCGCCGGCCCCGAGAACAACCGTGGTCATCGCTTGCCTCCCCTATCGGTCCCCGCCGAGGCCGTCACATATCCTTGGCCTTCCGGCTGACCTTGCTTCTGGCCGCAGCGGCTTCTGCCGGCTTGCCCTGTTGCTCCCCCGCCCGCGGTCCCGCTGTCCACATGGATTCACGCTCCCGCTCGATCCGGCCGGCGACGTCGCGCGCGACCTGGCGCAGGATCTCTTCCGACAGGCGCTTCGATTCCCGGTAAAGCTCGCTGATCAGCCTCAAATGGCTGGTCATCTCATGGAAGGCCCGCATCGGATCGCGGGCGGCCACGGCCTCGAAGATGGCCGTATGATCGCGCACCGAGAGCCGGTCGGCATCGGGCATATGAATCGTCGTCGTCCGCTGGTCGATGAGCCAGCCGACAAGGGCGTCGTAGACTCCGGTGAAGACCGGATTGCGGGTGATGACCGCGAGCTCGGCATGGAAGGCGACATCGGTCCGTATGAAGATCCCCGTATTGCCGATCGCCGCGGCATTGGCATCCAAGGCTGCCTTCAGCCGCTGAACATCCTCGTCGGTGGCGACCCGCGCCGCCTGCCATGCCACACCGGCCTCGAGGAGCAGGCGCGTCTGCTCCATATGCTCGTGACCCTGGCCGGTCGATGTCATGCGGCGGATCAGGGTCGCCAGCTGGCCAGTCAGATACTTCCCCGAGGGCGCCGTCACGCGGGCACGCGCCCCGCTGGTGATCTCGACCAACCCTTGCTGCTGGAGCGTGAACAGCGCCTCCCTCACGGAGGGGCGGCCGACCCCGAAGCGCTCGGCCAGCTCCTTCTCGGACGGCATCGGAGCGCCCTCCTTGAATTCGCCGGTCGAGATGGCGCGCTCGATATGCTCCGCGATCTCATCGGACCTTTTGCGCCGGCCAAGGGGCATGGTGGGCAGGGGTGTCTT
>DATBBO010000703.1:0-3911 GCA_036270995.1 Dongiaceae bacterium
TGACGACGCGCGGCGGCGGGCCTTAGCCCTTGCGGTTCTTCTTCTCCTCGATGCCCGAAAGCCCCTCGCGGGCCGCCAGCATCGCCCAGACCTCGGCGGGCTTCAGCTCGCGGTCGGCCCAGAGCACGAGCAGGTGGTAGAGCAGATCGGCGGATTCCGCGGCCAGCTCGCGCTTCTTGCCGCGCACCCCTTCGATCACCGTCTCGATCGCCTCCTCGCCCAGCTTCTGGGCGATCTTTTCGGTGCCCTTGGCGAAGAGCCGGGCCGTGTTGGAGCGGTCGGGATTGGCGCCTTTGCGGCTTTCCACCACCTTGTAGAGGCGGTCGAGAATGGTGGCGTCTACCGGACGGCCGGTATCCTGCGGCATGGGCCACATCCAATATATCGAGGGCCCTATTGTAGTGGAATACTACCTCTTGGGGTAGAAACGAATTCGTGTGGCCGGATCGCGGGAGCGCCCGGGCACGGCATGGTGATCGAAGATTGAGCCAGCGTGAGCGAGGAATGCGCTTCACTGGTGGCGAGACATGAGGGAGGTACCCAATGTCGAGATTTGCGGTGATGACCCTCCTGCTGATTCTGCTGGGAGCCGCCGGATGCAGCAGCGCCGGCAGCTCGGACCCGCCCCTCGGTGGCTGTCAGGCCGCTTCCTGCCATGAGGCCCGGGACCATTCGAGCAGCGGCCAGGGCAATGGCGGCGGTATGGGCCATGGCGGCGGCATGATGTGAGGGCCTATCCCGCCTCTGCCCGGTAGCTTCGCCAGCCCTCGGCCCTGAGGCCGCGGGATGGCGGCCACTCGCTCACAGGCGCACCGGCAGCCCCGCCGCGGCCAGCGCGGCCTTGGCCTCGGCGATGGAATGCTGGCCGAAATGGAAGATCGACGCGGCCAGCACGGCGTTGGCATGGCCTTCGCGCACGCCCTCAACCAGATGCGCAAGCTCGCCGACGCCACCCGAGGCGATCACCGGCACGCTGACCGCATCGGCGATAGCGCGGGTGAGGACGAGGTCGTAACCCTGCTTCGTGCCGTCCCGGTCCATGGAGGTGAGCAGGATCTCCCCGGCGCCAAGCTCCGTCAGGCGCCCCGCCCAGGCGAGGGCATCGAGCCCCGTGGCCCTGCGCCCGCCATGGGTGAAGACCTCAAACCGGCCGGGGGCGACCGCCTTGGCGTCGACAGCGACGGTGATGCATTGGCTGCCGAACTTCTCCGCGGCCCGGCGAACGAGCCCGGGCTCGGCAACGGCGGCCGTGTTGATGGAGATCTTGTCGGCACCCGCCAGCAGCAGCAAGCGGATATCCTCCAGGCTGCGCACCCCGCCGCCGACGGTGAGCGGCATGAAGCAGCGCTCGGCCGTGCGGGCCACCACATCCAGCATGATCTCGCGATTCTCGTGGCTGGCGCCGATGTCGAGAAAGCAGAGCTCATCGGCGCCGGCCCGGTCGTAGAGGGCAGCCTGCTCGACCGGATCGCCGGCATCGCGCAGATCGACGAAGTTGACGCCCTTGACCACCCGGCCGGACGCCACGTCGAGGCAGGGGATGACGCGGACCTTCAGCACGGAAGGCTCAGCCGGGCGCCTTGGCGCAGCGCGCAAGCGCCGCGGCGAGATCGATGCGCCCGTCATAAAGGGCACGGCCGACGATGGCACCGGCAACGCCCGCGGTCTTCAGTGCCGCCAGCTCCTCGATGTGGGCCGTCCCGCCCGAGGCGATGACGGGGATGGGAAGCACGGCGGCGAGGTGAGCCGTGGCGGCGATATTGACCCCGGCCAGCAGGCCGTCGCGGTCGATATCGGTGAAGACCAGCGCCGCCACCCCGGCATCGGCGAAACGCAGCGCGAGATCGAGGGCCGTGACCTCGCTGGTCTCTGCCCAGCCCTCGACGGCGACGCGCCCGCCGCGGGCATCGACCCCGACGGCGATCCTGCCGGGATGGCGCCGGCAGGCCTCGCGCACCAGGGCCGGATCCTTGAGCGCCGCGGTGCCGAGGACCACCCGGGCGATTCCCGCCTCGAGCCAGGCATCGAGGGTGGCCTGATCGCGGATACCGCCGCCGAGCTGGCAGGGGACGGAGACCGCGCCCAGGATCGCCCTCACCGCCTGGCGGTTCATGGGCCTGCCGGCGAAGGCGCCGTCGAGGTCGACCAGATGGAGCCAGGCGGCTCCGGCGGCGGCGAAACGGCGCGCCTGGTCCGCGGGATCGCGGTTGAAGACCGTCGCCTCGCGCATCTCGCCGCGGCGCAGGCGGACCACGGCGCCCTGCTTCAGGTCGATGGCGGGGTAGAGGATCATGGGGCGCGGTTATGGCCAGCCGCGCGGTTTCCGTCAATGCGAAGTCCGCGGCTATGGGCAGCTGCCTTGCTTCCCGGCCGCAAAATCAGGAAGCTCGCCCACGAAAGGCAGGGGATGCTGACCGGATTCGATCCCGATCGACGATCCGCCATCGGCGGCAAGCTGAGCGGGGAGACGGCGCGGGCGGAAGGCGCGGCGGATCGATGGCTCCTTCGTGCCATGAATGTCCTGCTGATCGCCCTGGTCCTGCACGCCCTCGGCGTGCTCTGGCTCGGCCTCTTCCAGCCGATCATCGACAAGCACGCCTTCCGTCAGACCCAGACCGCGCTTTCGGCGTATTGGCTGTGGAAGGGTGGCCCCTGGCTCGCCTACGAAACTCCGGTCCTCGGCTCTCCCTGGTCCATCCCCTTTGAGTTTCCCCTCTATCAGTATCTTGTGGCTCTGCTGCGCCTGGCCGGCATTCCCATCGATATCGGCGGACGGCTCGTCTCCTTCGGCTTCTATCTCGGCTGCCTGTGGCCGCTGCGTCTTCTGCTCCAGGCGCAGCGGCTCGGCCGATTTTCTTATCTCGCGGTCGCCATCCTGTTCCTCTCCTCCCCGCTCTATCTCTTCTGGGGCCGGACGGTCGTGATCGAATCCTGCGCGTTGTTCTTCGGCCTTCTCTGGCTGGCACTGCTCGCCGATTTCCTGTCCCGGCCACGGCCGACGGCCCTGCTCTGGACCGTCCTGGCGGGAACGGCCGCCAGTCTCGTCAAACTGACCACGTTTCCCGCTTTCCTTCTTCTCGGAGGCGCGCTTCTCCTCCATCACGCCCTGCGGGATGGCCTCTCCCAGCCCCACCGTCGCATCCTGGCCATGGCGCTGGCGGGCTTCGTCATCCCTTTGATCTTCGGCTATGCCTGGGTGGCCTATGGCGACGCGGTCAAGCAACAGAACCCTTTCGGCGCCTGGCTGACCTCCGCTGGCTTATGGACGTGGAATTTCGGAAGCTGGGCCCAGCGCTGGACCAGCGCGCTGTGGCTCCGTACGGTGCTGCAGCGCGCGCTGCCCGACGATTTCGGCTACGGCGTTCCCTTCGCCATTGTCCTTGCCGGGATCGCGCTGGCGAGCCGGCGCTTCGCCGGGCCGGCGATCGCCGCGCTGCTCGCCTTCCTCGCGCCGTTTCTCGTCTTCACGAACCTCTATTTGCAGCATGACTACTACCAAGCCGCAAACGCGCTGTTCGTCATTGCCGCCGCGGGCCTCGGCATCGCGAGCGTGGCCTCGGCTGGCTATTGCAGGACGGCGGCGGCCGGTCTCGTGCTGCTGGTCGGTCTGCAGCTCGCCTTCTTCTGGCGCCGGGACGCCCCCTTGCTGACGGCCGATCTCATGGGCAGGTCGCAAATCCGCATCGCGCGGATGGCAGGAGAACAGACGCCGCCCGACAGCGCCCTGATCGTCATCGGCGATGATTGGTCGTCGGAAGTCCCCTACTATGCTGAGCGCAAGGCCCTGGCGATGCCCTATTGGGCGCCGACGCGTCCCTTGCTGAAGAAGCTTCTCGCGGATCCCCAGAGCTTCCTCGGCGACCGTCCCCTGGGCGGTATCGTCTATTGCGCGAGCGCCGAGGTGCCTGCTG
>DATBBO010000704.1:0-2035 GCA_036270995.1 Dongiaceae bacterium
GCCGCCGGTGAGACCCCCTCACCCCGACCCTCTCCCCCATTCTGGGGGCGAGGGGGGAAATTAAGGTGCGGCTCGGCTTGCTTTTCTTCCCCCTCTCCCGCCATTGGCGGGAGAGGGTCGGGGTGAGGGTGGCTCGCAAGACCTATCCCCGCCCTCGAGGGAATGACCCCGCATCCGGCTAGGTTGGAAGGCCGTTCCGGCAGAGTAAATGCGCGGCCGAAGGTCGAGAGCAGATTTGACCTTCGTATCGAAGCTGGCGTCGGGCACGAACCTTCAAGCGAATCACGATACTCCCTCACTCCACCACGCAGGGATGCACATGCCAGATATGGGTCGCGTATTCCGCAATGCTCCGGTCGCTCGAGAACTTGCCGGAGCCGGCGATGTTGAGGATGGCGCGCTCGCCCCATGCGGCCGGATCGGCAGAGAGCTGGCACATGCGCTGGTCGGCATCGAGATAGGAATAGAGATCGGCCAGATGCATGAAGCGATCGCCGTTCTTGAGCAGCGCGTCGTGGATCGGCTGGAAGAGCCCCGGCTCGCCGGGGCAGAAATGGTCGGAGCCGATGAGATCGAGCGCGGCGCGCGTCTCGGGCTCATGCTCGTAATGCCAATAGGGGCTGTACCAGCCGCGGCTGGCGGCGACCTGCTCCGCCGTCAGGCCGAAGAGGAAGAAGTTCTCCTCGCCCGCCTCCTCGGCCATCTCAATGGTGGCGCCGTCGCGGGTGCCGAGCGTCAGCGCCCCGTTCATCATGAACTTCATGTTCGAGGTGCCGCTCGCCTCGTAGCCCGCGGTCGAGATCTGGTTGGAGACGTCGCTGGCGGGGATCAGCCTTTCGGCCAGCGAGACGCAGTAGTCGGGCAGGAAGACGACCTTGAGGCGCCCGCGCATGGCGGTGTCGCGCTCGATGGTGGCGGCCAGGTTGTTGATGAGCTTGATCACCAGCTTCGCGAGGCGATAGGCGGGGGCGGCCTTGCCGGCGAAGAAGAAGGTCCGCGGCACGATCTCGAGGGAAGGGTTCGCGCGGATCCGGTTGTAGAGCACGATGATGCGCAGCAGGTTCAGCAATTGGCGCTTGTACTCGTGGATGCGCTTGACCTGGGAATCGAACACCGTCGCCGGATCCACGATCTGGCCGGTCGCCCCTTTGAGCCAGTCGGCGAAGCGCGTTTTGCACGCGCGCTGGGCCTGCAGCACGCTCCTCTGGAAGGCGCTGTCTTCGGCCAGGGGCGTCAGGCTGCGCAGCTTGCCGAGATCCGTCATGCAGCCATCGCCGATCGCCGCGGTGATGGCGCGCGAGAGCAGGGGATTTGCCATCAGGAGCCACCGGCGCGGCGTGATGCCGTTGGTCTTGTTGTTGAAGCGCTCCGGGAACATGGCTGCGAGATCGGGCACCGTCACCTGGCGCAGCAGGTCGGAATGGATGGCGGCGACGCCGTTCGTGCTGTGGGAGCCGACGATGGCGAGATTGGCCATGCGGATCTTGGGCTCCGCCCCCTCGGCGACGAGGCTGATGCGCTGGAGGCGCCCGTCATCGCCGGGAAAGCGATGCCGCACCTGCTCCGTCAGGCGCCGGTTGATCTCGTAGATGATCTCGAGCAGGCGCGGCAGCAGCTGCGCGAACCATTCCACCGGCCAGTTCTCCAGCGCCTCGGGCAGCAGCGTGTGGTTCGTGTAGGCGAGCGTGCGCTGCGTGATGTCCCAGGCCTCGTCCCAGGGCAGGCCCTTCTCGTCGAGCAGGATTCGCATCAGCTCGGGCACGGCCATCGCCGGATGGGTGTCGTTGAGCTGGATCGCCGCCTTCTCGGGCAGCTGATGGATATCGCTGTTGAAGCGGCAGAATCGCCGCACCAGATCGGCCAGTGAGCAGGCGACCAGGAAGTACTCCTGGACGAAGCGCAGCCCCTGGCCCATCGCCGTCGAATCGTCGGGATAGAGCACGCGGGTCAGCGATTCCGCCGTCAGGGTTTCGGCGACCGCCCCGACGAACTCGCCATGGCTGAACTCCTCGAAGTCGAAATAGTCCGGCGCCGA
>DATBBO010000705.1:0-2451 GCA_036270995.1 Dongiaceae bacterium
CCGCTTCATGTTCGATCAGCACACTCTCCAGCTCGAAGGGGCTGATGCGGTAGCCGGCGGACTTGAACACGTCATCGGCGCGGCCGACGAAGGTGATGTAGCCGTCTGTGTCCCGCACGGCCACATCGCCGGTGCGATAGCAAGCGTCCGCGCCCGGCGGCTTCAGCACCGCCCCCTCCTCATAGCCCAGCATGAGCCCGAGAGGTGGGCTGCTGAGATCGAGGGTCACCTCGCCTTCGGCCGCCTCGCTATCCTCGGGATCGAGGAGCCTCACGCGATAGCCGGGCAAAGGCCGGCCCATGGAGCCGGGCTTCAAGGCCTGTCCCGGCGAGTTGCCGATCTGGGCCGTCGTCTCCGTCTGGCCATAGCCGTCCCGGATCTCGATGTTCCAGGCGCTGCGGATCGTCTCGATGACCTCGGGGTTGAGGGGCTCGCCAGCGCTGGCCGCGGCCCGGAGCCGCACGGGAAAGGCAGCCGGATTCTCCTGGACGAAGAGGCGCCAGACGGTTGGCGGGGCGCAAAGCGTGGTGACGCCATGCCTGGCGATCATGTTCAGCGTCTCCCTGGCATTGAAGCGGGTCGCAGCATGGATGAAGACCGTGGACCCCGCGTTCCAGGGCGCGAAGAAGCAGCTCCAGGCATGTTTCGCCCAACCGGGCGAGCTGATGTTGAGATGAAGATCATCCGGCCGCAGCCCGAGCCAATACATGGTGGAGAGATGGCCGACCGGATAGCTCGCATGGCTGTGAAGCACGAGCTTGGCCTTCGCCGTCGTGCCAGAGGTGAAATAGAGCAGCATCGGATCGCTCGCCGCCGTCGAGCCGTCGGGCCGGAAGACTTCGGCAGCGCGCTCGACCTCCTCATAGTCATGCCAGCCGCCCGTCGCACCGGCGCCGACAGCGATGCAGCGCAGGCCCCGGGCGAGATCGGCGAACTTGGCGGTCTCCTCCGCCGGGGCGATCACCGTGCCGACCCCGCCGCGCGAAATGCGGTCGGCCAGATCGTCGCGCCCCAGCAGCGTGGTCGACGGGATCACCACCGCCCCCAGCTTCATGGCCGCCAGCATGCATTCCCAGAGCGGGACGACATTGCCCAGCATCAGCAGGATGCGCTCGCCGCGCCTGACGCCGAGTGCGCGGAGATGATTGGCAACCCGGTTCGACCGGCGGCTGAGATCGGCGAAAGAAAGCCGGGTGTCGCCTCCGGCATCGTCGACGATCCGCAGCGCGCCGCGCGTCTCGGCCCCGTCGATGCGGTCGAAATAGTCCAGGGCCCAGTTGAACTGCGCGAGCACGGGCCAGCGGAACTCTTCATAGGCCTGTTTGTAATTCTCCCTGTGGCGCATGAGGAAATCGCGCGCCTCCAGAAAGGCATCGATATCGGCCATGGCCTCCCCCTCCGGCCCGCTTTCCTCCGGGCCTTGGCCGATTAAACCATCCCGCGCGCCCGCCCGTCGAGGCGGCCCTGCCAGTGCTGGTCGGGCGAAGATCCCGGAACTAGACTGCGGCGGATGTCGCCGCATCTTCCTGCCCGTCTCGTCTATCATCTCGCCGATGCTGCGAACTGGGACTCGATCCAGCGCCTCGGCCTGCTCAGTGCCTCGCGCCTCATGGATCTGGCGGGGCTGACAGAGGCTCAGCGAAAGCGGATCGAACGCGCGCAGCGCCAGGCTTCCATCACCTTGCCGACTGGCACCGGCCTGCGTGATCAGGTCCCCATGCCGCCGGCAGCCCTTCTCCGTTGCCTGATCGGCATGACCCCGGCCGAGTGGTATGCGCTCGTCAATTCCAAGGTCTTCTTCTGGTTCGACCCCGGCCGGCTTGAGCGCCAGCGGCGCGCCGGCGCAGCCTCACCCAGGGCCGTGGTCATGACCATTGATGCGGAGCGCCTGCTCAGGGCTCATGGCGCCCGGGCCGCCTTCTCGGCCATCAACACCGGCAATGCCCGGCGCAATCCCGCGCTCCGCGGCCGGCAGAGCTTCGTCCCTTATGCCGCTTGGCTCGATGGCCGCTGGGCGAGCGAGGCGGCAGCGCTCGGCACCCGGCCCCGCGCGCCCAGCTACCCGCCGGCGGAGCTGACCATAGGGGAAAGCGTCCCCGATGCGATGGATTTCGTCCTATCGGTCCGCCATCTCGACCGCGACGAGCCTTTCACCCCCTGATCGATATCTACCTCTCCTATATCTGTCCATGCCGTGGCGCTTTCGGATACTTGGCTCTAGTGTTCCCGGTTCTGACGTCCTGCTCGGAATCGGGCTGACAACCGGAGGAAGATCCGATGAACCCAAGCTTCTTTGACGGCCTGGCCGAGCGCTACCGCGATGGCGTCCTGCTGCTCGCCCGCATTCTGCTGGCCGCAATCTTCATACAGAGCGGCTTCGGCAAATTTTCCCATTTCGTCACCTTCGCCGATTCCATGACGGGCAAGGGGCTGCCTCTGCCCTTCCTTTGG
>DATBBO010000706.1:0-5637 GCA_036270995.1 Dongiaceae bacterium
GCCTGCATGGCGGAAATGCCCGCCTGGCCGATTGCGGTCGCAGCCTCGGCATTCTGCTGGGCCATGCCGGCAGCCTTCAGCGAGTCGATCACTGCGGAGAACTTCGCCTCCTGACCAACCGCCGAGCGGCTCACACTTGTATCCTGCATCGACTGTGCCAGAGCGGCGGTGCTCGAGCCGAGCATCAGCGCGCCGACGGCTGCGGCCGCCCACAGACTTCGTTTGCTATGAATAGTCATGATCTGCCTCCTTACAGCGATTGGCTCTATTCTCTTGTGCCAATGAGAGGTATCGGAGGGGTCGTTGCGGTCGCGGCACCGCGCTCGGCGCCTCGATCACCCGCAACTTGGGAACCCCTTTCGCGGCGCTGCGGATAGCCTTTGCCTGGTTCCGCGTCGCGTCACCGCTGACGCCTCTGACCGTAAGAACAGGGGGACAGCGATTCTTGTTCCTGGCCGGTGCGGGCCCGGGTCACCTGTGGCTCAAATGCCGCGATTCTGAAATTTTGCGATCGAATAGGCGAGGCGCAGGACAGATGCTGTCCCGGAACTCGAGGGGAACTACAAAATGCGGCCGAAATGAGGAGGCGGAACCCGCTTCTGCTACCTCAATCGCCGAAACGGCGGCGATAGTCGGCCATGCGGCGCCTCCATCCCTCGGTCGCCAGCACCGCGCGGTTCACCACCACCCGCGGCTCGCGTCCATGCTGGACGTCGAGGGCCGCCTTCACATCCGCCGCCCCATTGCCGGCGAAGCACTGGTCGGTCCAGCAGAGGGCATGGGGTGCCAGGATGGCATTGTCGAGCGTCAGGATCGGATCGGCGGGATCCGGTGGCTCCTGCTCCAGCACATCAAGACCGGCGCCGGCGATGCGGCGCGCCTGCAGCACGCGGGTCAGCGCCTTCTGATCGACCACAGGCCCACGGGAAGTGTTGATGAGATAGGCCGTCGGCTTCATCAAAGCGAGGCGCTCGGCATTCACAAGATGGCGGGTCTCCGGTGTCAGCGGGCAGCTGACGCTGAGGAAATCGGCGCGGCGGAAGACCTCCTCCAGCCCCACCAGCTCGACGCCCAGCTCCGCCGCCAGCTTGGCATCGGCATAGGGATCATGGGCGATGAAGTGCATGTCGAAGGGCTTCACCAGGCGAAACAGCTCCGCCCCGATATTGCCGATGCCGACCGAGCCCAGGGTCCGGCCGACCAGCCCGACACCCATATGATCGCCGCGCCTGGCGAAGCCCGCGGGCCCCTCGCGCGTCAGCCGGTCCTTGACCATGAGCTTGCCCGTCAGGGCCAGCAGCAACGTGACGATGGAGACCGCCACCGGCCGGCGCACCCCGTCGGGCGTGATCGCAAGCACGATGCCGGCCTCGGTCAAGGCCTCCACATCCACCGTGTCATAGCCGACGCCGAAGCGGGCGACCAAAGCGAGCCGGCCGTTGGGATGGATGCTCTCCCGGCCGAAGCGCGCCGTCAGCAGGATGAGGGCGTCGATATCGGCGACCTGCGCGGCCTCGATGGGATTCGAGCGCTCGAGAAAGACCATTTCCACGCCCGGCGCCTGCCTCAGCGGCGTCAGGTCGAAATCGGGGTAGACCGGTGAGCCGTCGGGCTTGCGGAAATCGCCCGAGAGGGCGACGCGGAAAGGCCCGCTCATGACATCGGCCCTTTCTTCTTGCCCGCGGTGCCCTTGCGCAAGGCGCTGATCGCCTCGGCGAGCGCGTTGTGCAGAACCCAGACATCGCCCGAATAGCAGATGAAATCGAATCCCAGCTTGTTGATGGCGAGCCCCGTCGCAACATCGGGCACGAGGCGCCCCAGCGCCTTCTTGTGCTTCCTGGCGGCGGCCACCACGCGGTCGATGGCGCCGGTGAAGGTCTTCGAGCCGAAATCGCCGGGCACGCCGAGGGAGACCGAGAGATCGAAATGCCCGACCCAGAGGCAATCGACGCCGGGAATGGCGGCGATGGCATCGGCATTCTTCACCCCCTCGGCGGTCTCGATCTGGCAGAAGAGAGTCGTACGCTTGTTGGCGGCGGCGAATTTCTCCTTGACCGGCCCGGGCCGGTAGCGGTCATGGGCGACCTGGAGCGCCACGCCACGCCCGCCATCTGGCGTGTATTTCAGGCAGTTGAGAATGTGGCGCGCCTCCTCCGGCGTGCCGACCATGGGCAGCATCACCCCCTCCGCCCCCATATCCGCCGCACGCGCGATGTGGTGGTACTCCTTCGAGGGCGCGCGCACGATGGCCGGCAGGTCGGCCGCCTCGAAATAGCGCAGCGCGCTCTTGACCGTCTCGAACCCGAAGCCGGAATGCTCGAGATCGAAGAGCACGAAATCGCAGCCCGCCGATTTCAGGATATGGCCGATGCCGGGGGTGGCAAATTCGACGATGAAATGCCCGAACTTCGCGTTCCGGCTGCCGGCGAGCTCCTTGAGACCTTGCGTCATGATGCGTCCTGTTCCTGGCTGATCCACTTCCCGCGCCTGTCGCCCCTGCCCGTCTAGAGCGCCCGGCCGGTCTCGGGGTCGAAGACCGTGGCGCGGGGAAGGTTGAGGTCGATGGTGATGCGCTCCCCGGGGCCGCTCACGTCATGGGCCTGGAGCTCGGAGAGGACGGGCTGGCCGGCGAGGCGGAAGCTCGCATAGCTGCGCGAGCCGGTGGGCTGCACCAGCTCGATAGTGGTCTCGAGCCGCTGGCTGCCCGGCGCCGGCTGGGCGCCCGCTGCCCGGCCCACATGCTCGGGCCGGAGGCCCAGTATGACCTTCGCCCCGTCGGTCGCGCCGTTGAAGGCGCGTCCGGGCGGCAGCGCCAGCTTCGGCACCTCTTCGCCGAGATCGATGGCATAGGCACCCCCGGAGCGCACCAGCTTTCCCTGGAGGAAGTTCATCTTGGGCGAGCCCAGGAATCCCGCGACGAAGAGGCTCGCCGGCCGCTCGAAGAGGTCGAGGGGCGCGCCCTGCTGCTCGATCTTCCCCTCCCGCAGCAGCACGATGCGGTCGGCCAGCGTCATCGCCTCGATCTGGTCATGGGTGACGTAGATCATGGTGGTGGCGATCTCCTGATGGAGTCGCTTGATCTCGCCGCGCATCTCGTCGCGGAGCTGGGCGTCCAGATTGGAGAGCGGCTCGTCGAACAGGAAGACCCGGGGATTGCGCACGATCGCCCGCCCGATGGCGACCCGCTGGCGCTGGCCGCCGGAAAGCTGGCGCGGATAACGGGCCAGTAGCGCGCGGATGCCCAGCATCTCCGCCGCCCGGTTGACTCGGGCCTCGATCTCCGGCTTCGGCGTGCCGCGGGCGCGCAGCGACAGGCTGATATTCCCGAAGACGGTCATATGGGGATAGAGGGCGTAGTCCTGGAACACCATCGCCACGTCGCGGTCGCGCGGGCGCATCCCGTTCACGACCTGGCCGCCGATCTCGATCGTCCCCTGCTCCACATCCTCGAGCCCGGCGATGCTGCGCAGAAGCGTGCTCTTGCCGCAGCCCGACGGCCCGACCAGCACCGTGAACTCGCGGTCGGGAATGTCGAGATCGACGCCGCGCACGGCCTGCACCCCGCCGAAGCTCTTATGCAGCCCGCTGATCTTCACATTCGCCATGGCGCGATCCCCGAAATCATCCGCCTGCTCATCCGCGACCCTTCATCCCCGCAACGCGCCCAGGGTCAGCCCGCGCACGAGATGGCGCTGGACCAGCATGCCCAGGATGATGGAGGGGACGAGCGAGGTGGTGGCGAGCGCGCAGGCCTCGCCATATTGCGCGCCCTGGAAGCCGAGGAACGCGCGGAACACCGTCGGCAAGGTGAAGGCATGGCGGCTCGTGAGCACGAGGGCGAAGAAGAACTCGGTCCAGACGGCGATGAAGACGAAGACCGAAGCCGCCGCGATCCCTGGTGCGGCCAGCGGGACGGCGACCATCCACATGGTCTGCCAGCGGCTGAGCCCGTCCACCAGTGCTGCCTCCTCCAGCGAGCGCGGAAGCTGGCGGAAATAGGCATACATCATCCACACCGAGATCGGCAGCGTCATGAAGGTGTAGGCGATGATGAGACCGATCCGCGTGTCGTAGAGGCCCCAGCTGCGGAACAGCAGGAAGATCGGCAGGATGATGGCGACCGGCGGCAGGAAGCGCTGCGACAGCACCCAGAAGGCGAGATGCTGTCCGCCGGTGTTGAACCGCGCCAGGCTGTAAGCCATCATCGTTCCCAGGATCGCCGACAGCACCGTGGAGACCGAGGCGATGATAAGGCTGTTCACGAGCCCCTGCAGCCCGCGATAGGAGAAGAGCGCCGCGGTGTAGTGGACGATGGTGGGCTCGGCCGGGAACCAGACTGGCGGGACCGTCAGATAATCGTTGCTCGGCTTGATCGAGGTGATGACGACCCAGTAGAGGGGCACGATCACGAAGAGGATGAAGAGGCCGATGATGGCGAAGCGCGCGAGGTCGCCGCGGCGCCTCCAGCGGCTCGGTCCGGCCGTGGCGGAGCGCGCCGCCATCACGCGTTCTCCGCGCGGAGCAGCCGCCGCACCAGCACCATGATGACGACGGAGAGCAGGATCAGGAACAGCCAGCTTCCGGCCGTCGCTGTGGACAGATGGAACTGCTGAAACCCGATCTGGTAGAGATAGAAGGAGGTCGTGTAGGTCGCCGTCCCCGGCCCGCCGCCCGTCAACATGAAGATGACGTCGAAGAGCTTCACCGCGTCGAGCAGCCGGAAGGTGACGGCGAGGAAGATGATCGGCGCCAGCTGGGGCAGCGTCACGTAGAACAGGACCCTCAGGCCCGAGATGCCGTCGAGCTCGGCCGCCTCGTAGAGGTGGGCGGGGATGGCCGCCAAGCCCGCGAGCAGGACGACGAACATGAAGGGCGTCCACTGCCAGACATCGGCGATGACGATGGCGATATAGACCCAGGGCACCTCGCCCACCCAGCTTATATTCACGGGATGACCCAATAGCTGGCTGAGGAGGTAGTCGGCCGGCCCGAAGGGCCGCTGCAGGAACAGCGCCCAGGACTGACCGACGATCACCGGGCTGATGAACAGGGGAATGATCAGGATCGACAAAATGATTCCGCGTCCGCGGAACATCCTGACCATCGCCAAGGCGAGGCCGAGCCCGAGCAGGAATTCGATGGCGACGACGGCCAATGACAGGAAGATGGTGGTGATCAGCGACGACCAGGCCAACGGGTCGTTGACGATCTGGCGGAAATTCTGCAGCCCCACGAAGTCATGCCCGGGAATCTCGAAATCGTAATTGACGAAATTGACCCAGAGCGAAAACAGCAGGGGATAGATCGAGAGGGCGAGGATCAGCAGCACGGCCGGTGCCACCATCAGCCATTTGAAGTGCTGATCCACCCAGGCCGAGAGGGCGCCCCCTCCCCGCCAGCGCGCCGGAGGCGGAAGCGGGCCGCGTGTCGCGAGGTCCGTCACGGAGACGGGATCCAGCTCGGGCCGCAACCCCGCACCCGGCTCGCCGGATGCGGGGCTGACAACCCCAGAGTCTCACGCCGCAGGTTCACTCGACGTGAACCGACTGCCCGAGCTTGTCGATGGTGTGATCGGCATAGGAGCCCGGGAGCTTCTGGAACTGCTCATAGGCCGCCCTCTGCACATCGACGCCGAGG
>DATBBO010000707.1:0-9560 GCA_036270995.1 Dongiaceae bacterium
GGCATCGGCCAGGGCCGGATCACCAAGAACCTGGAAGGAGCACCGGTGGATGTCGCCTATCAGATCCCCGATGAGGAGGCGCTGCCCCTCATCTTCGCCCTGCTGAAGGAGGAGGGCCTCTGCCTCGGCGGGTCGACGGGCATCAACATCGCCGGCGCCATCCGCCTGGCCAAGGATATGGGCCCGGGCCACACGATCGTGACCCTGCTCTGCGACAGCGGCACCCGCTACCAGACCAAGCTTTTCAACCCGGCCTTCCTCAGAACCAAGAACCTCCCGGTTCCGGATTGGCTGGACGGATAGGCGAGATCCGGGAATGAACGACGTGATCGCCATGAAGGGCGGCGGCTACTACTCGCTCGCCACCCTCGGCGCCAAGCATGTGATCGACGGGGCTTCGCCGCTGGTGCTGACGGCGATCGAACGGATGCCCGATGCGGCTGCGCCTTTCGTCTTCGCCGATATGGGGACCGCCGATGGCGGCACCTCCCGCGACCTGGTCGCTCGGATGATCGAGGCGGTGCGCCGGCGCTGGCCAGGGCGCGAGATCGAGCTGGTCTATACCGACCAGCCGCGCAACGACTTCAACGCGCTGGTGGCGACCATCCATGGCCAGGCCCCGATCGAGGGTGTCCATCCACTGTTCTCGGCCACCTCTTTCTACCGCCAGATCCTGCCCGCGGGTGCCCTCGATCTGGGCTTTTCCGCCACGGCCATGCACTGGCTCTCCGCCAAGCCCTGCGACATCTCCGACCATGTCCAGGCGGTGGGGGCTTCCGGCGCCGAGCTCGAGGCCTTCGCCCGCCAGGGCAATGCGGACTGGCGGGTGATCCTGCTGCACCGGGCGCGCGAGCTCAGGCCTGGCGGGCGCCTCGTGCTGGTCAATTTCTGCCGCGACGAGGAGGGCCGCCATCTGGGCCGCACCGGCGGCATCGACATGTTCGCAACCTTCAACCGGCTCTGGCGCGAGCGCCTGGCGGAGGGGAGGATCTCCGAGGCCGAGTATCGCGCCATCACCCTGCCGCAGTACTACAAGACCCTCGCGGAGTTCACGCGGCCCCTGACCGATCCCGAAGATCCGGTTCATCAAGCGGGGCTTCGCCTGGAGCAGGCGGAGACGCGGATCGTCCCCTGCCCCTTCGCCGTCGAGTTTCGCCGGCACGGCGATGCCGCGGCCTTCGCCAAATCCTATATCCCGACGCTCCGATCCTGGACCGAGAGCAGCTTCTTCGCCGGGCTCGACGCCGGCAGGCCGGTCGAGGAGCGCCGCCGGATCATCGATGACTACTACGCCGCCTACGAGACCGAGGTCCGGGAGAGGCCCGAAGGCCATGGCATGGATTATGTCCACGCCTATCTGACCATCGCGCGGGTGTGAAGACCCGTCCCGCCAGAGCCGGCGATGCTTCTGCCTGGACAGCGATGCGCCAGGCGCTCTGGCCCGGAGCCGATGCAGACGAGCTGGCGGAAGAGTCCGCAACCTATTTCGCCGGAAGCGGCGCGCTCGCGATGGTCATGCTCTGCGAAGCCGAAGGAACCGCGCCCGTCGGCATGATCGAGCTCTCCCTCAGATCCCACGCCGATGGCTGCCGCTCCTCGCCGGTTCCCTTCGTCGAGGGCTGGTATGTCGTTCCCGAGGCGCGCCGCCAGGGCGCAGGCGCCGCGTTGATGGCGGCAGCAGAGGCCTGGGCGCGCGCCGGGGGATACAGCGAACTCGCTTCGGATACAGACCTCGATAACGATGCCGGCAGCCGCGCCCATGCCGGTTGCGGATTCGAGGAAATCGGGCGGGCCGTCAAGTTTCGCAAGAGCCTCCAGCCCTAGCTCATTTGCACCAATGGCGTGCCATGGGAGGCGCCCCCTCACCCCGACCCTCTCCCCCGTTCCGGGGGCGAGGGAGAAAAAGGGAGAGTCTGGCGCTGCGCGTGCGGGTGGCTGGACCGGAGCCATCGGCCTCGATAGCATCGGATGAGATCGAGCAGGACAGGTGCTTCATGCAGCTCGTTTATCGCGATGATGCCTATGCGCGCCAATGCATGGCGAAGGTGACCGAGGTCGATGAGCGGGGCATTCGGCTCGACGCCACGGTGTTCTATCCCATGGGCGGGGGCCAGCCCGGCGATATCGGGGTCCTGCGCCTTGCCGATGGAAGCGAGATCTCGATCGTCGATACCGTGAAGGGCGCGGCTGCCGATGAGGTCATCCACATCCCCGCACCGGGTTCGAGCGCGCCGCCGGTGGGCACCGAGGTCAGCGCCGAGATCGATTGGGCGCGCCGCCATCGGCTGATGCGCATGCATAGCTGCCTGCATCTGCTCTGCGCCGTGCTCGAGGGCGAGGTCACCGGAGGCCAGGTCGCCGACGGCAAGGGCCGCCTCGACTTCAACCTGCCGGACATCAAGCTCGACAAGGAGCAGATCGAGGCCGAGCTCAACCGGCTCATCGCCGAGGACCACAAGGTTCAGCCGCGCTGGATCAGCGACAAGGAGCTGACGGCCCGGCCGGAGCTGGTGCGAACCATGTCGGTGAAGCCGCCCATGGGACGCGGCCAGGTGCGCCTGCTGGAGATCGAGGGCGTCGATCTGCAGCCTTGCGGGGGCACGCATGTGGCCCACACCGGCGAGATCGGACCCGTCCAGGTGGTGAAGATCGAGAGCAAGGGCAAGCAGAACCGCCGGGTCAACATCGCCCTCACGGCGCCTTGATGGCCGGCTATGCGCATCCCGAAAGCCTGGTGAGCACCGCCTGGCTGGCCCAGCATTTAGCCGATCCCGATCTCAGGGTGGTCGATGCCAGCTATTACCTGCCGATGCAGAATCGCAGCGCCCGGGCCGAATACGACCAGCGCCATATTCCAGGCGCCGTCTTCTTCGATATCGACGAGATCGCCGACACTTCGAGCTCCCTCCCCCATATGCTGCCGAGCCCGGAGAAGTTCGCCTCGCGGGTGCGCAAGCTGGGCCTGGGCGACGGCAACCGCATCGTCATCTACGATTCCCAGGGCCTGTTCAGTGCCGCCCGGGTCTGGTGGGAGTTCCGCGTCTTCGGCCACAGGGATGTGGCGGTGCTGGATGGCGGCCTGCCGAAATGGATCGCCGAGGGGCGCCCGGTCGACGATCTGCCGCCGCAGCCGCGCGAGCGCCATTTCACCGCCCGCCTCGACCACAGCCAGATCCGGGACAAGGCGCAGATGATGGCCAATCTGGGAGCGAGGCGCGACCAGGTCGTCGATGCCCGGCCCGCCGGGCGCTTTCACGCCCGCGAACCGGAAGTCTGGCCGGGCCGGCGCAGCGGCCATATCCCGGGCTCCCACAACCTGCCCTATGCCGAGCTGCTGAATCCCGCGGACAAGACCATGCTGCCGGCCGAGCAGATCTCGGCCAGGTTCCGCGGCGCCGGGATCGATCTCGCCAGGCCCGTGGTGGCAAGCTGCGGCTCCGGCGTGACCGCGGCGGTGCTGGCGCTCGGTCTCCATCTGATCGGCCATCGCGACGTCGCCGTCTATGATGGCTCCTGGGCGGAATGGGGATTGCCCGGGGATACGCCCGTCGAATCATGACGCTCACCCTGCGCGGCTATCGCGACGAGGACTTTGCCGCCGTCGTCGATCTCTGGACCGCCTGCCACCTGCTGAAGCCCCATCACGATCCGAAGCGCGAAGTCGCTTTCGTGCATGGGGCGACGAACGCCGAGCTCTTCCTCGCCTTCGAGGGCGAAAGGCTGGCGGGGAGCATCCAGGTCGGCCATGACGCGCATCGCGCCTGGATGTACCGGCTGGGCGTGGCAGAAGATCTGCGCCGGCGCGGCATCGGCCGCGCGCTCGTCGCCCGCGCGGAATCCTGGGCGCTGGCCCGCGGATTGCCCAAGCTGATGCTGCTCATCCGCGATGGCAACGAAGCCGTGGCTGAGGTCTATCGCAGGCTCGGCTACGTCCAGGAGCCGCGGCTCGTCATGTCGAAGAGCTTTAAGCCCCAGGATCGGCCCGGGCCCGACGCCATGATCGACGTCGTCATCACCTATCTCGAGATGACGGCAGTGCCGACCCGCCCGACGGTGCCGGCCCCCGCTGACATCCGCCTGGCCCTGCTGCGGGCGGAGGCGCCGGGCACCGCCTTCTACCGCTTTCTCTACGAGCAGGTGGGCGATCCCTGGTTCTGGTACGAGCGCAAGCATCTCTCCGATGCCGAGCTGGCGAAGATCATCGGCGACCCCGCGGTGGAGATCTATGTCCCCTATGTGACCGGGGTGCCGGCGGGCTATGTCGAGATCGACCGGCGCTCGGGGTCCGAGGTCAAGTTCGCCTATTTTGGCCTGATCCCGGCCTATATTGGCCGCGGCCTCGGTTGGTACTTCCTCAACTGGGCGATCGACACCGCCTGGACCGGCGGCACAGAGCGGCTTGTCGTCGACACCTGCACCCTCGATCATCCCAAGGCCTTGCAGACCTATCAGCGCGCGGGCTTCACGCCCTTCCGCCAGGAGCACCGCCAGATCGTCGATCCCCGCTTCACGGGCAAGACGCCGAAGCATCTGGAGCCCCGGCTGCCATGAGCCGGGCCTGCTCCTGCGCCTGAGGGCGAGGATGGGGCGGGGAGAATCCGGGGCGGACAGCGCGACCCAAGGCCCGGGATTCCCGCTTTCGCGGGAGTAACGGCAGAGATTGCGGCCAGCGCTGAGGGCAACCCTCAGTGATGCAGGATCTGGCTCAGAAACAGCTTCGTGCGCTCGGACTGGGGATTGTTGAAGAAGGCGTTGGGCTCGTTCTGCTCGATGATCTCGCCCCTGTCCATGAAGATCACCCGGTTCGCCACGGTGCGCGCGAAGCCCATCTCATGGGTGACACAGATCATGGTCATGCCCGACTGCGCCAGCTCGATCATGACGTCGAGCACTTCCTTGATCATCTCGGGATCGAGGGCCGAGGTCGGCTCGTCGAAGAGCATGACCTTGGGATTCATGCAGAGCGAGCGGGCGATGGCGACGCGCTGCTGCTGACCGCCGGAGAGCTGGCCCGGATATTTCTTTGCCTGCTCGGGGATCTTCACCCGCTTCAGATAGAGCATGGCCGACTCCTCGGCCTGGGCGCGGGGCATCTTGCGCACCCAGATCGGAGCGAGCGTCAGGTTCTCCAGCACCGTCAGATGGGGAAACAGGTTGAAGTGCTGGAACACCATGCCGACCTCGCGCCGGACCAGCTCGATGTTCTTTACGTCATGGCCGAGCTCGACATTGTCGACGATGATCTTGCCCTTCTGGTGCTCCTCCAGCCGGTTGATGCAGCGGATGAGGGTCGATTTTCCCGAGCCGGAAGGCCCGCAGATCACGATGCGCTCGCCCTTGTGGACCGCGAGGTTGATGTCCTTCAGCACATGGAATTGGCCGTACCATTTGTGGACGCCGTCCATCTGGATCATGACCTCGTCCAAGACTTTCATCGCCGGGACGCTCATCGCTTATGCCCCCTATGCAGCTTGCGCTCGAGATACTGGCTGTAGCGCGACATGCTGAAGCAGAATGTGAAGTAGACCAGCGAGACGAAGGCGAGCGCCGTGTTGATGGTGCCGAGCCAGTTCGGATCGCGCGCCGAGGATTGGGCCATGCCCAGGAGCTCGATCTGACCCACGATCAGGACAAGGGTCGTATCCATGAACAGGCCGATGAAGCTGTTGACGATGCCGGGGATGGAGATGCGCAGCGCCTGGGGCAGGATGATGAGGGCATTCATCTTCCAGTAGTTGAGCCCGAGCGACATGGCGCCTTCGTATTGCCCCTTGGGGATCGCCTGAAGCCCGCCGCGAATGACCTCGGCGATATAAGCGGCGCTGAAGAGGGTGATGCCGATCACGGCGCGCAGCAGCTTGTCGAAGTTCATCCCCTCCGGCAGGAAGAGCGGAAAGACGACCGAGGCCATGAAGAGCACGGAGATCAGCGGCACGCCGCGCACGAACTCGATGAAGCCGATGCTGAGCATGCGCATTACCGGCAGCGCCGAGCGCCGCCCCAGCGCCAGAAGGATGCCGATGGGCAGCGAGGCGACGATGCCCGTGGTCGAGAGCACCAGGGTCAGCATCAGCCCGCCCCAGCGCGCGGTGTCGACGACCGGCAGGCCGAACCCGCCATAGAGCAGGATGAAGGCGATCACCGGATAGATCACGAAGAGGAAGATCGCCGACTGCTTCTTGTAGGGGACCTTCTCGATCAGCAAGGCCGCCATGGCGGCGAACTGCATTATGAAGGTGACATCGACACGCCAGCGCTGGTCCTGGGGATAGAAGCCATACATGAGCAGGCCGAAGCGGGCCCGTATCATGGTCCAGCAGGCGCCCGGAAGCGTGCAGGCGGCGCGCGAGGTGCCGACCCTCCAGTTCGCGTCGATAATCGCCCAGTTCACCAGCGGCGGGACGATGAGGTAGAGGAGGTAGAGCGCGACCAGAGTCAGGATGGTGTTGAGCGGCGAGGAGAAGAGGTTTCGCCGCGCCCAACCGATCGCGCCGACCTGGCTTACCGGCGGCGGCAGATCGGGATGCGTGCCGGGTTCGTGGCGGCTGGCGATGTCGGCCATGCTCCCCTCCCCCTATCTTTCCACCAGCGCGATGCGCCGGTTGTACCAATTCATCAGGCCCGAGATGACGAGGCTGATCGCCAGATAGACGCCCATGGTGATGGCGATCACCTCCACCGCCTGGCCGGTCTGGTTGAGGACCGTGCCCATGAAGACGCTGACCAGCTCGGGATAGCCGATGACGACCGCGAGCGAGGAATTCTTGGTCAGGTTCAGATACTGGCTGGTGAGCGGGGGAACGATGATGCGCAGCGCCTGGGGCAGGATGACGAGGCGGGTGGTGAGGCCGGGCTTGAGGCCCAGCGCATAGGCGGCCTCGGTCTGGCCGTGGCTGATCGCCTGCACGCCGCCCCGCACGATCTCGGCGATGAAGGCAGCGGTATAGATCGAGAGCGCCAGGAGAATGGCGACGAACTCCGGCAGCACCACCGTTCCGCCGGCGAAGTTGAAGCCCTTCAGCACCGGCAGGGAGAAGGTCATATGGAAGCCGCCGATGAGGCCGGCGACCAGCGGCAGGCCGACGATGAGGGCGAGCCCGGTCCAGAAGCTCGGAAACTGCCGGCCCGTCAGCTCCTGGCGGCGGTGCGCCCAGCGCTGGACCACGATGGCGCCGATGATCCCCACGACCAGCGCCACCGGAATGAACCAGAAACCCGGCTGGAGGATCGGCGCCGGCATGTAGAGGCCGCGGGTATTGAGGAAGAAGAGCTTCAGGCCGAAGAGATCCAGGCTCTGGCGCACGCCCGGGAGCGCCGTCAGCACGCCGAAATACCAGAAGACGATCTGGGCGAGCAGCGGGATGTTGCGGATGACGTCCACATAGGCGGCTGCCAGCTTGGCGATGAGGAAATTCCGCGACAGGCGCGCCACGCCGACGACGAAGCCGATGATGGTCGCGAACACGATCCCCAGCACCGAGACCAGAAGCGTGTTCAGGAGGCCCACGAGAAAGGCCTGCCCATAGCTCGACTGCAGCGAATAGGGGATGAGGGCGATCGAGATGTCGAAGCCGGCGACGCCGTCGAGGAAATCGAAGCCCGAGGCGATGCCGCGCTTGTGAAGATTGACGGCGGTGTTGTGGACGAAGAAGGCGGCCAGCGCGAGGACGATGGCGGCGACGAGGACCTGCAGGATCACGCCGCGGGCAAGCTCGTTCTGCCACAGCCGCTGGCGGCTGACAGCGCGGCGGGCGTCGCTCATGACGGACATGGCGGACCGAACCTCCCTTTCAACACATAGTTTGACGAGGCGCGGCTTGCCGCCCCAAGGCCCGGGCCGCCAGGGGACGGCAGGAGCAAGGCGGCATCAAGCGCCACGGAATTTCGAAGCCTACGAAGCACGAAGGGGGCGCTTCCCTTCCCCGATAGGTCGGATGCGCCCCCTTCTCGCCTGGTTGCCAGTTGCGTTCAGCGGATCGGCGGAGCGTATTGCAGACCGCCTTTATTCCAGAGCTCGTTCAGCCCGCGGGCAAGGCCCAGCGGCGTCTTCAGGCCGACATTGCGCTCGAAGCTTTCACCGTAATTGCCGACATTCTTGATGACGTGGTAGCCCCAGTCCTTGGAGACGCCCATCATCTTGCCCATGTCGTCGTCGACGCCCAGAAGCCGGCGCACCTCGGGATCCTGCGAGGAGCCCTTGATCTGGTCGACATTGGCCTGGGTGATGCCCTTCTCCTCGGCGATCAGCATGGCAAAGTAGGACCAGCGCACGAGGCCGGCCCATTTGTCGTCGCCGAAGCGTACGGCCGGACCCAGCGGCTCCTTCGAGATGATCTCGGGAAGGATGATGTTGTCCGAGGGGTTCTTGAGCTGGGTGCGCTCGGAGGCGAGACCCGAGGCGTCGGTGGTATAGGCATCGCACCGGCCCTGGTCATAGGCGCCGCGCGCCTGATCGGCGTTCTCGAAGACCACCGTCTTCAGCTCCAGCTTGTTGGCCTGGAACCAGTCGGCGAGGTTCTTCTCGGTGGTGGTGCCGGTCTGCACGCAGATGGTGGCGCCGGAGAGCTTGAGGGCGCTGTCGACCCCGAGCTCCTTGCGGACCATGAAGCCCTGCCCGTCATAGTAATTGACGGCCACGAACTCCAGGCCCAGATCGTTCTCGCGCGAGAAGGTCCAGGTGCTGTTGCGCACCAGGAGGTCGATCTCGCCCGACTGCAGGGCCGTGAAGCGCTCCTTTGATCCGAGCGGGACGTATTTGACTTTGGTGTCGTCGCCGAAGATCGCCGAAGCGACCGCGCGGCAGACATCCACATCCAGCCCGCGCCAATGCCCCTGATCATCGGGGATGCCGAAGCCGGTCAAGCCGGTCGGGCCGTTGACGCCGCAATTCAGCGCGCCGCGCTTCTGCACGTCGCCGAGCGTATCGGCCTTGGCCACGCCGGCCACTCCGACAACGATGGCCGCCCCGACGGCCAATAGTTTCAGACTGTTCATTGCGAACCTTTCCCTGCTGATCTGAATGGGTTTAGCATGCCCGGTCCGTTAAGCCTCCCAGCGGCCGGTTTCTGTTGAAACTTCTACACGTCCTTTGCGGGTGCTACAAGGCTCGCCAGCCTCATCCAGCCCAAGAGCCAGCCATGACAGACCGTCCCTTCAAGGACGACACGCTTCTCGGCCATGCCGGGAACAAACCTAGGGCGAATTTCGGAATCGTAAACCCCCCCGTCTATCACGCCTCCACAATTCTTTTCCCGACTGTGGCGGCGGTGGACGAGATGCTGAAGGACAAGTATGCCGGGGTCGCCTATGGCCGGTTCGGCACGCCGACCACCTTCGCGCTCGAGGAGGCGGTGGCGGCGGTCGAGGGCGCCGACAAGGCGATCGCGCTTCCCTCGGGCCAGGCCGCGGCGGCCGGCGCCCTGCTGAGTTTCCTCAAAGCCGGCGATCACCTGCTGATGACGGACAGCGTCTATGGCCCTGTCCGCTCGTTCTGCGACACGACGCTCCAAGGACTGAATATCGAGACGACCTATTACGATCCCCTGATCGGCGCCGGGATT
>DATBBO010000708.1:0-2260 GCA_036270995.1 Dongiaceae bacterium
GGCGCCGGCAGATCTGATGCCTTCGGACCTCATCTACCGAGACCGGATCGGCGAGACCTATTCCGTCACCTGGAATCCGGCGCATCGCTGGTTCTATCTCTCGGGGATGACCCCGGACGAGGCCTTGCTGGTGAAGTGCTACGAGTCACGCACCGATGGCCGCGCCCGCTTCGCTCCGCACAGCGCCTTCACCGATCCCACCGCTCCGCCCGACGCCGCCTTGCGGGAGAGTATCGAGCTCCGGACGCTGGTCTTCCACGACGCCTAAGGGGCGAGGGGGAAAGCGAAAGCCGCGGCGGGGCTCTATCTTGCTCTCGCCTCCGTCTTCCAGGCGTCGAAATCCTTCTCGACGGCGGCGGCCGCAACCTTGGTCGCCTGGCGCAGCCAGTCGGCGGGGCGGGAGTCGAGATCCTGCAGCACGGCGGCATGCTTGGAGGCCGAGGCCGCATGGATCGCGCCGAGGTCGAAACCCATGGCCTCCAGCAGTGCGGCCGGCAAGCCCCGGATCATGCCCCGGTTGAGATCCACCTTGCGCGAATCCGGCGCGCTCCGCCGGACGATGAAATGCCCCCGGATATCGAGAAACGGATCGGGCGCGCGGAACTTGCTCCGCGCCAGATCGAGAAATCGGGATCTCGGATCCACCGCGCCATGGGCCCAGTCCCAGGCGGAGGGAATCAGGGCCTTCGCCTCGCGCAGGATCCGTCCGCCACCCCAGCTCGCGCTCACGACATAGCGCGGCCGGCCGAGGCTGCCGCCACCCTTCCGGCGGGGAGCAAAGCGCAGGTCCGAGGCATTGCGCGGCAGGCTCTTTTTCAGGGCCTTCGCCGCTTCTGCCGGCGGATTGACCGCCGTCAGCGCATCGACCTCTTGCCAGAACTTGCGCCGCTCCGCATCGTTGCAGGCGACGTAGGGACGCATCCAGGTCTCCTGCTCGTCCAGCAATGTCGGGCGCGGCCGGGTGAGACCGCGGCGATAACCGATGAGGATCGCCTCGCTCGCCTCCCGATTGCCGACCGAAATGTCCGGTGCCAGGCGCGCGCTGGTCGCCAGCCGTAGCAGGTCGAAGACATAGGGAATGAGCGCGGCCTCGTCGAAGTCGTTGATGCCCCAGATCAGCCGGCCCTCGGCATCGCGCCAGGTGCCGAAGTTCTCCAGATGCAAATCACCCACGGAGAGCACTCTGGGCGCCCGAGCCAGATCCGGGCATATGGATTGGATCTTGCGGGCCCAGCGAAAGAAGGTGGCGCGCAGGAAGGTGAAAGGGTCGAGCCCCATCCGCTCATGCTTGTAGTCGAGATCCTTCCGGACCACGCTGCATTGCGTCTTGAGCCAGGCTTCGAAGGCCCTGTTGTCAGATAGGAAGGACATGGTCTTCTCCCCGCCGGACGGGAGCCCGTTGTTTCACCCGGGCCCTCCACCACCGCGCCCGCCCCGCCGCGAGCGAGCGCATTTTTCTCGATGCCCCAGTCGTGAAAGCCGATTGGACGGTGCTCAGGCTGCACCCCTCGGCTTTAATTTTTTCTTACGCAGCGAAAGTAATACCACCCGCCGCGATCCCCGGCAAAACTGTCGCTATCCTTCCGCCTTCGCCGATTTCAGGCGCTGGGCGTAGACGTTGATGATGAGTGCCGCGAGCAGGATCAGGCCGCGGATCAGGATCTTCAGGAAGCTGTCGATGTCGATATGGTCGAGGCCGTTGTTGAGCACGCCGAGAACGAAGAGCCCGACGATGGTGTTGGGAATGCCGCCCTGGCCGCCGAAGAGGCTGGTGCCGCCCACCACCACGGCGGAGATGGAATCGAGCAAATAGTTGTCGAACTCGTTCTGCTGGGCGCTGCCGAAATGGGCGACACCCAGCATGCCGGCGATGCCCGAGCAGACCGCCGAGATGACCATCACCGCGCCCACGATCCGCCGCGTATTGACACCGGAATATTCCGCCGCCTCGCGGTTGCCGCCCACCATGTAGACGTAGCGGCCGAAGCGGGTATAGGTCAGCACGAGATGGGAGAGGCCGAGGATGATCGCCGCCACGATGACGATCCAGGGCACCGGACCCAGGGACTCGCCGCCCAAGGTAGCGATCACACTGGGAACCGCATAGGCGATCTGGCCGCGCACCAGCATGGCGCAGATGCCGGCCCCGATCTGCAGCATGGCAAGCGTCATGATGAAGGAGGGGATGCCGATCCGGGTGATCCCGAAGGCGTTGATGCAGCCGAGGAGGAGGCAACTTATCAGCGCCAGCAGGATCGCC